>DOTA01000459.1 GCA_003513015.1 Chloroflexota bacterium | reverse complement strand
GAGCGAGCGCATTTCCCGGCTCACTCGTTTTGATTTTTGCGATAGAAGACCATGGCTCTCCCAGAAGCAGCGGGAAAGCGGTTAAACACAAAGGGCACGAAGTACTCAAAGGGGTAGATTTTTAGGCGTTTTTTTCTTTGTGAACTTGGTGTCCTTCGTGTTGAAAATATTTTCTCGTTTAAAACAGTAGAACCCAAAGTATCAATGAACGATTTGTGGATACACCTTTTTGTAGGCTGCGATTTCGGCGGGTTGGATCGGGCGCTGTAGAATTTTCTCCCAATCGAGCATGCGGGCGATGTTCTCAAAGGGGAGTTGACCCTCGGGAACGTATCCCACAAAACAGCGGTTGTACTCATCTTCCTTGCCATCGGTGAGGAACCAGTAAAGCGGTTTGCTGAAGATGCCAATCGAGGAGGTGCCGCGATCATCATCCGGCAGGGCGGTTTCATACGTCAGAACCATTTGGCCCTCGGCTGTTTCGCAAACTTCGATGACCGTGGCTTCGTGAATCCAGCGCAGCCACTGGTTTTGAGTGACTTTCTGGTTCTTCTCGCCAGTGATTTTGCGGGAGCGCGTGATCGTATCGCTCCCTTGGTAGGTCCAGCCGCTGCCTTTATCGGGCATCAACCCTACGCCGGCCTTGGTGACCACATTTTTGGCGATTTGCCAGGCATTGGGTTCGGTATCGACAAAGCGCAGCCACAGGATGCTGGCCCCCATCGTGAAATCATCCTGGGAGGTGGGCCGGGTGTAATAGGGCCGAGGCTCCCCCGGAATATCACGAGCACCCTCGTGGCCGAGATACCACTTGGATTTGGGGGTCAGGCCGCCCGGGGGGTTGTGGCCGCGCAGGTGCTGGCAGTGTTCGGCGGTTTCGTTGCACACCGCTCGGGTGACGATTAACTCTTGCGAGCGTTCGTGCTCTTCACGCCATAAGGTGGTATTGTTGCTTCTCCACTCGTTCAAGATCAGGCGGAGTGTGTTGCTTTCTTGAGAATAGCTTTCCGGTTGCGCGTCTGAGGTCCAATCTTCCCAATTGGGATCAGTGACTTCCGTAACTCGCAGAGGCGTCAATTTGACAATTTGCCTCCAGGCCCAATCCGGGAATTGATTCCTCACGGATAGCAGAATCCCAAGCACTTCCTGTGTGGATTTTCGCCCAATCGCGTAGGTAAACTCGTCTTTGCTAAGTTCTGTCAAACCGCGGCGGCGGGTGCTCGCTCCGCGGGATTTAATGTTGGGCAAGTTCCAACTCACGCGTGTCTTCCAATCTTTTTCTTTTGCCAGCGCTAATTGAGGGCTGGTAGCCGGGTTCGGGGATTCGTAGGCGGCGATTTTCTCTTGACAGAGCTTCTCGACAGTGGCGTCATCCAGCGCTTTGATTTTTGCTTCAATCGAGGGCGCTTGTAAGCGACTCAACAAATCTTTCGGGTCTGCCCAGGAGCCGTGAGCACTGGCATAGCGCATCCCCGAGAAGTGGACAATCATGTATTGAAGCCAGAGCGGGTAGCGCTCCGGTTGCGCCCAGAAACGTTGGGCCGCTTCTTCGAGTAAGGCCATCTGGTCTTTGCCCACCAACGAGGCGGCATAGGCTTCGCCCTGCCAGATGGCGACCTCCTTTACCGTGATGGCTTTATCGGGCACATAGGTGGTCATGAATTTTTCCAACGCCCCCTCCGATTGCGCCTCCAGCGCTTTCGCTTCTGCTTCGATTTCGCGCGTCTCTCTTTGAAATTCGGCAATCGACTGCTGGATTTTCGCCAATTCCGCTTCCAGGGTGTGGATGTCTTTTTCCAACTCGGCCTGCGGTCTGGTCGAAAGCTCCAAAGCGGCATGGAAACCCTTGAGTTTTTCGACTTCCAGCGCCATGATTTTGCCATCGACTTCCCGAATTTGTCCCAGGCGGGCTTCACGTTCGGGCCGTTTCGCCCACGAAGGCGGCATATTGCGCAGGTCTGTTTCGAGTTTGGCGGCTTCTTTTTCCAGCTTGCGGAGTTCCGAATTCCAATTGTAAATATGATTTTGGAGGGTGGTTAGTTGCGCGGCGGGTTTTGCGCTATAGCCCAACTGGTCGGAGAGGGCCTTATGCAACTGGTTGACCTGATCGATGAGGGGTTGCTCGACCTGGGGGGCCTGTTTGCGCAACGCCGCCGCCGCATCCGGCTGGGAAAAATAGGCGCGCAGATCATCCAGCGGCGGCGGGGATTGTAGGCGTTGGAGCGTGCCCGAAAGTTCGGCATCTTTGGGGGTAAGGGGCTGCAAACGCTTGGCCAATTCAGCCAGGCGCTGCTCGATTTGCTCTTTTCGAGCAGCCACCTTTTTTTGTTCCTTATCGAACGCCATGCGACGGTCTTTGATCCCCGCGATGGCATCCACGAACGCCCACAGGCGATCCATCTCGGTGTTCGCCAGTTGCGCTTTTGCCTGCATCGCAGCCAGTTCTGCGGCTTCGCCGGGCTGCTGGGGATGGTCGGGGCGCATATTTTTCAAGCGGCGTTCTTTTTGATCCACTTGCTGTTGCAGCATGCGGCAATGTTCTTTCCACTGGTTGAGTTGCGAATTGACAAAATTCTCTTCTTTGCGCACATCGTCATAGCTGGGCAGGTATTTGATGAATGCGCCGTGAACCTGATTGATTTTGCCGATTTCTTCTGCATCGAGCGAGGAGGTAGCATCAGCCTGAGTACGCATATCTGCGGCGAGAAAATAAGCGCGCTGCCGATTGTAAGCTTCAAAAGCTTGAACCAGCACCTGAGATTTTACTTTCAGGGCAGCGTCGATATCAGCTTGCAAATCACGCACATCTTTGTCTTTGTAGGTAGCCCACAAGTCGATCTCGTTGAAGAAAACCAGAAAATCGCGCAGCTTTGCTTCCCGCATGGGGTAGATCGTTTTGCAAAGGATCGGGTTTTGCCATTGAAAATATTTTTCGGTAGCCATTCATATCTCCTAGCGCAACTGCATCCGCTGACGGTTGATCTCGTATAGGCAAATGGATGTCGCACAAGCCACATTCATGGAACTGGCCGTGCCCNNGTTGAGAAATCATGCGCCGACAAGATTTGTTCGGCTTTGGCACTGGTGCCCACCACCGCAAGATTTGGGTATTTCTGTTTTTGCTGCTCGATCCAGGGGGCCACATCGCTGGAGGCTGGCAACCGCACCGTGGGAACGGAAAAGAATGAGCCGGTGGTGGCCCGGATGGTTTCAGGGGCATATAAATCGGTGGTGTGCCCGGTCAGCAAAATGCCATCCACCCCCAGAGCATCACACGAGCGGATGATGGTGCCGAGGTTGCCGGGGCTGGCAATGCGGTCGAGGATCACGATCAGGGGGTTGTCACGCGCTGGGATGCGCGCCAGATCATCAGCGGGGAGGCGTGGGATGGCGATCAGTTCGGATGATTCTTCTTTTTGGCTGATTTTTTGCATCAGCGCGCTTGGAAGCGAGTAGTGTTTCTTCGCGGTGGATTGCGCAATAATTTGAGTAGCCCAGTCGGAGAGACGCTGGTCATTGACGAAAACAAAGGCTTCCATCTGCCATTGATGAACCAACGCCTGGTTGATGGCATTGACCCCCTCAACGAAGAAGGTTTGCGTCTGGTTACGTTTGCTGCGATTGCGGCGCAAGGTTTCGAGATACTGAAAATCGTTATTTTCAGTGTAGACGCGGATAACTTCGGCCACGGCTGCCCTTTAAAGTGCCCAGGCTAGCATGATCCCCACAATGGACAGGATCACCCCCAAATGCAGAAAAAGGTTGGAGGTCGTCAGCCAGCCAAGACCCGGAATCAACTGAAAGATGAGATTTAAGACAATCAACAGTATCCCCACGAAGGGCAATAATCCTTTGCGGTGCGCCAAATAATTGGATACTTGATCGAGAAATTCGTTAAATCGTTTCACGGGACAAACTCCCTTTTAGTTTTCAGATTCTTGCTGCCGCAGATAAGCGCCGAATTGCGCTTTCAGGCGTCCGGGAATGCGCCCTTGAATGAAGACGCCGCCGTTACCGTGTTCAAGGCGCTCAATTTGGCCTTGCTCGTGAAAAAGTGAAATTAATTTACCTTGGCTGTATGGCAAGTGAACTTCCAGTGGGGAAAACATTTCATAGAGTTGTTCTTGGACGGCTGTTAGTAAATCATCTCTGCCTTCCCCCGTCAATGCGGAAATGGCAACCGCATTGGGGAAAGTTTCCAGCGCGGCACGCGCCGCCTGCGGATCAGCGAGGCGGTCGATTTTATTGAGGGCGGTCAGGATGGGAATATGATCGGCTTCGATTTCTTTGAGAGTTTCCAGCACCGATTCGGCTTGGGCGCGCACATTCAAGTGCGTAATATCCAAAACGTGGACCAGCAAATCGGCCTCGGAAATCTCTTCCAGGGTAGCCCGGAAGGCGGTGACGAGAACGGTAGGCAGTTTTTGAATGAATCCGACGGTATCGGTGAACAAAACCGGGGAACCAGTGGCAAGGTCAACGCGCCGGGTAGTCGGGTCGAGGGTGGCAAAAAGTTGATCGGCAACATAAACTTGTGCGGCTGTTAGCTGGTTAAGAAGGGTTGATTTTCCGGCATTGGTGTAGCCCACCAGAGCCACCACGGGGATGCGCGAGCGCTGGCGGCGGTTGCGACGCTGCTCGCGTTGCGATCTCACTTTTTCGAGATCAGTTTTCAGGCGATCAATGCGCCGATGAATATCGCGGCGGTCAACTTCGAGCTGGGTTTCGCCAGGACCACGTAAGCCCACGCCGCCAACGCCGGAACGTCCACCACCGCCGCCGGCCTGACGGGCAAGGTGCGTCCAGGCTCGCGTGAGGCGCGGGAGGCGATATTCATACTGCGCTAATTCAACCTGCAAAGCGCCCTCGCTCGTGCTGGCATGTTGGGCAAAAATATCCAGAATCAAAGCCGTGCGATCCAAAACGCGCACTTCTTCGCCAAAAACCTTTTCCAGTTCGCGCTGGTGGCGCGGCGAAAGCTCATCATCGAACAAAATGACTTCGGCTAACGTTTCGCTGGCTAAC
The DNA here is from genome assembly GCA_003513015.1 of Chloroflexota bacterium. Lineage (GTDB taxonomy): Bacteria > Chloroflexota > Anaerolineae > Anaerolineales > UBA11858 > UBA11858. The sequence goes on along the minus strand of DOTA01000459.1, from coordinate 5,220 downwards.
GCTTTAATCTCTTCGACTTTACCAGAGCCAATGAAGGTTTTTGGGTTGGGGGTATTTAATCTCTGCGTGATCTCGCCAACCACATTCAACCCCGCAGTTTTGGCCAACAAGCCGAGTTCTGTGAGCGAGTCACCCATGGATAATAGATTTTCTTGATCGCGCAATTCCACCCCCACAAGAAAAGCGCGTTCACGAGGGCGTTTGGTAGGTTCAGCTATGCGTTTCGCCATGAATTTTGGATAACTTTCTTACCAGTGTTTCCTCAATCCTCACCCCGGAAAGCAGGATTTTCAACTGGTTCATTAAATATGGGAGTCGTCAGCCCGGCATCCGCAAGCGGGCGGAAAATTTCGGCCGCACGTTGATCAGGCGGCTCCTTACGGATCGGCAGCAAAACATGGAAGGTAGCGCCCGGGCATTGAACTTCGTCATAGCCATCCGATTCAACCCAAATGGCTCCGCCATGCGCCTCGATGATCCCTTTGGTGATCGGTAAGCCCAAACCAGGTCCGCCTCCCTTGAATTTGATCTTACCACTGGAATGCAATGCAACATTCCCTAAGCGGCCAAATTTTTCAAAGATACGCTCCTGGTCATCCAGGTTGATGCCAATTCCGGTATCAGCAATCGAAATTTCAACAAAACCACTTAATATGCGCCCATCGACGGTGATCAAACCACCATCTGGTGTGTACTTGATGGCGTTGGTAAGTAAATTCCGCAAAGCCTGATACAAACGCTCCGAATCGCCAAAGGTCATCTCATTGATGCCCTCAAACTCCACGATCTTCAGCGTTTGTTTCCGTTCTCGCAACGGATCGACCAATTCACGCCGGATCATCGTCAATAACTGATTGACCCAAACGGGCTGGAAGCTCATCCGCAACAAGTTATTATCCAGCATAGAAACATCGATCATGTCATCGACAATCTCACGCAAGCGGCGCGTCCCGTTATCCACACCTTTGATGAGCAAGAGCGTTGGCGAATCCTGGTTATGCGTTGGAAATTGATCCCGTAACATGGCAGCGTACCCTTCGATGAGAGTTAAAGGCGTTTTCAACTCATGAGCCGCCACTGCGATGAAATCCGATTTGCTCTTATCCAGGCGCTCTAACGAAAAACGAGCATCCTCTAATTCTTTGGAAACATGATCCACATGAAGTTTGGTTTCGCGCTGGTTGGTACGCTCGAAGGCATAAGAATAAAGTGGCAAAACCGCCCCAAGCACATCTAGCGCATCCCGGCTGTCGAGCGATTCTGACAGAATCTCATGCGTAGATGTCAAAATCTTGTCCAAAATTGGTGACAAACTGGCTTCTTGTTTTTCCAGTTCAGTTTCGGTGCGCGCCTCTGCCCACCCATCTAGCACCTTATTCAACCAGGAAGGGTCTCCCGTGATGATGGCCTGCTGCATCATCTCAAAATACTCTGCCAACTGTTCAGCAAAACTCTCCCGAACACTTTCCCCGCGGGCCAACTGACGTGAAACACGCTCAATCCAAATCGGGCGAATTTGATCTAACAGTTCAACGATACGCATAACAAATATAGTTTACGCTATGTTGGATTTTTTGCCAACAGTATTATGGGGTTGTTTCCATCGACATTTTTGTCAGGAGCCAGTGCAACAGAACATCACCAACAGCCTGCAAACTTTGGGGTGATGTTTTCTCTAAAGTATCCTCCACAGTGTGCCAATAAGGGTAATCGAAATCAATCAGATCGACGGCCGGGATGCCTGCCTGCAAAAATGGGATGTGGTCATCCAAGATGCGATATTTAACACTGGCGATGAACTGATCGGTATATCCCAGGGATTCTGCCACATCCCAGATTTCGCGCGTCAATTCCGGGTCCGAATTTTGTTCCCAATAAATCTGGAGGTTCGCGTCCCCAATCATATCGGCGACCACCACCGCGTCCGGTTGCTCTTCAAGGGAGGTAACGAAAGCCTGCGATCCCAAAATCCAATCCCAATCCTGGATTCTGCCGTTATCCTCTGCGTCAAAAAACACCAACCAGACTTCGCCATTAAGATCATCCGGCAAAACTCGGGCCAATTCCAGCAAAACCGCCACGCCAGAAGCTCCATCGTTGGCACCCGGAACCGATTGCAGGTGCTTTTCGGGGTTTGGGTCCTGATCGGCGTAAAAGCGGGTGTCATAATGCGCTCCCAAAATGATCCAGGGCTTTCCCTGGCCGCGTTTGGCAACCACATTTTGGATGGTGTAATCGTTGTAAGGCGCTTCCTGGATAGAAACATCCCAATTGGCATCCCGTAAATCCTGCAACAACCAATCAAGCATTTGAGCATGCCCTTCACTGCCCAGCGTGCGTGGCCCAAAATCCAATTGGGTAGCAATATCCTGATAAGCGCGCTCCCCATCGAAGGCTGCGAACGGCTCTACCGTTAGAGTCGCAGGTGGAGCCGGGGAGACCGTTTCCGCCGCGCAACCAGAAACAAACAAGCCCAAACCCAGTAAAACCCCTAATAAAAATTTGTGGTCAGAATACATGGCTATGCGCATATCGAAAGCTACGTGTTATGATTGATTACTCTGATCTAGCTGGTAAGAAAGATTCCAAATCCGCTAGAGAGCGGGCCGCATAGGCCTCGGCGCGTTGGCGTTTATTGCGCTTGCCTTTACCGGTATCCGTTAATGGCGGCAAGATACCGAAATTGGCCTTCATGGGCTGAAAATCGGCGGCAGCCGCGTGTGTGATGTAGTGACACAGCGCACCCAACATGGTGGTTTCAGGCAGGGTAACGGGAAGCTGTCCGCGCAACACCCGAGCCGCATTCCAGCCCGCAAGCAAACCCGTGGCGATATTCCCCACGTACCCTTCCACCCCGGTGATCTGACCTGCAAAAAAGAGATCATCACGTTGCGTGGATTGCAACGTCGGCCGCAGATGCGCAGGTGAAAAGATAAAAGTGTTGCGGTGCATCTGCCCGTAACGGGCAAACTCAGCTTTTTCGAGTCCGGGGATCAGGCGCAAAACCCGACGCTGCTCCGGGAATTTGAGATTCGTCTGAAACCCGACCAGATTATAGAGGGTACCGGCCAAATTATCTTGCCGAAGTTGCACCACAGCGTGCGGCCAGCGTCCCGTGCGGGGATCGCGCAATCCCACCGGGCGCATCGGGCCAAAGGCCAGCGCATCTTTGCCGCGGCGGGCTAAAACTTCAATGGGTAGGCAACCCTCAAAAAAGGTGTGCGCCCCGGCCTTGACGCCGCTCTCCAAATCCAGTTCAAAACTTTTGAGTTCGATGCGTTCTGCGGTGATGAGGGCCTCGATAAAGGCGTTATATTCCTCGGCATTCATGGGGCAGTTGATGTAATCGCCTTCATCCTGATCGCCGCGATCGTAACGCGAAGCCCGGTAGGCCAGTTCAAAATTGATCGATTCGAGCGTGACAATCGGTGAAATGGCATCGAAGAAGTAGAGATGTTCTTGCCCGGTTAAATCCAAAATGGATTTCGAGAGGCTTTCAGATGTGAGCGGTCCTGAGGCGATCACCGCGGGTTGATCTGGGAGGTTGGGGTATTCTTCCCGAATCAGGTTGATGCGGGGATGCGTTTCAATGCGTTCTGTCACCAACTGGGCAAACTGCTCTCGCCCCACAGCCAGCGCACCTCCCGCGGGGAGGGCTGTCTGCTCGGCGCATTGCAACAGCAAAGAACCCAGGCGGCGAATCTCCTCTTTGAGCAATCCGGGCGCACGGTCGGGCAAATATGAACCAAGTGAGTTGGAGCAGACCAATTCGGCCAGATAGGACGTGACATGCGCGCCTGTCGGTTGCTGCGGCCGCATTTCATATAGATCAACCTCAAGGCCACGCTCGGCAGCCTGCCAGGCTGCTTCACTGCCAGCCAAACCCCCACCAATAACAATTAAATCGGGCATACTGAAATCCTTTGATTCCAAAACGCGGGAGAATAGAGCGCATGGAATTTTACCAGAGCCTCAGCTTTCACAAGATGAACCTTTGATGTGGAAGTAGTGTTGAAATTCACAATCACAGTACCAATAGAGCCAACCGCCAAACTCGGACTAGAATTTTTCTCGAATCTGTAGTAAAACCAATTCACAGTTAAGTGAATCGGATAGGAGTATTCAAATGAACTTAGGACCTACTGAACTAATCATCATCCTCGTCATCGTGATTGTGCTATTTGGCGTAGGCCGCATCGGTAAAATTGCGGGCGAACTCGGTAGCGGTATCAAAGCTTTCAAAGATGGTCTCCAGGGTGATGACGAGAAAAAAGAAAAAGAGACTGAGAACAACGAAAGCACTGAAGAGAAGAGCTAATAGCTTAACTCAGCGAGTATTTAATCCATTGATGCCGTAAAACGTCTCCTCAAAATTGGAGACGTTTTTGGAATCCGGCAGAGGAGATGATATGCAATTAGGCGACAAAGTTGCCATCGTGACCGGGGCTGGCCGCGGTATCGGCAAGGCCATTGCACTGCGCTTTGCCCAAGAGGGTGCCCACCTGATCTTAGCCGCCCGCACTGAAAGTGATCTCGAAGCTGTGGCCACACAAATCCATCAACTCGGCAGGCAAGCCCTGGTAATCCCCACCGATGTAACCCAGGAAGAGCAGGTCAAACTAATGGTTGATCTCACACTCAAAACCTTTGGCCGCATTGATATCCTGGTCAACAACGCCGGGCTGGGGGCTTTCCGGCCCATTTATGGCACCCATGCCAGCAATTGGAACAAATTGCTCGAAATCAACCTGACTTCTACTTTTTTCTGCACCAAGCATGTCTGGAAAATCATGCGCAAACAAGGCGGTGGCAGCATTATCAATGTTTCCTCGCTTTCAGGGACGCGCCCCTACCCACTTTACACGGCCTATGCCGCCAGCAAATGGGGCCAGATCGGCTTCACCAAAACTGCCGCCGAAGAAGGCAAGCCCGATCACATTCGCGTGAACGCCATTGCTCCGGGCAAAGTGGATACCGCCATGCGCTCCGGAGTCCCTGAAGATAAGGGGAAGATCCTTCAACCGGAGGATTGTACCGGCCCGGTGGTTTTCCTCGCCTCCGACGAAGCCCGCTTCGTCACTGGACAGGTGATCGAAATCGAGTGGTTTGGCCCGGAATCCTGAGAAATGAGCATCCTTCCGCTGCTCAGCCGCTGGCGCGCCGACTCATCCATTGGGGGTAATGTGATCACCTGGGAAACCATCCCGGCGCGGGTGGCGC
>DOTA01000289.1 GCA_003513015.1 Chloroflexota bacterium | reverse complement strand
AGCCACATCCCGCCGCCGCCGCCACCGCAGCAGAGACTATTCGAGCGGTTATGGGCCATCTCAACCAACTCTACGCCGGGGATCGCCTCTAACAAGGCGCGAGGCGCATCGTACACGCCATTCGCCCGTCCCAAATAACAGGGATCATGATAGGCAACTTTGACGAATTCATTGGCTTTTAGCAAAGGTTTGAGTTCATCGAGACGCTCAACCAGAAATTCTGTATAGTGTTTCACCGGGTACTCGATCCCCAAACCTGGATACTCATTTTTGATGGCGTTGAAGGCGTGGGGGTCCGAAGTAATAATCTCGCCAAATTCGTATTGGGAGAAAGTCTTGCCGTTTTTCTCTGCCAAAACTTCAAATAAGCCGCGCTCCCCCGCCAGGCGTTGCGTGTCGCCATCACTATTTTCCTCAGGCCCCAAAATCCCAAAATCGATCTTGAGCGCATTCAGAATTTTATACAGCGCTCTGGTGGTATTTTGAACCCTGGGATGGTAAGATGCATAATCCCCCACAAACCATAAAACATCCACGGGGCGCTTGGCCTTGCGCATAATGGTCACTTCAGGTTCCAGACCATTCGCCCAGTCAGAGCGTTTGCGTGGGGATTCACCCAATGGATTCCCGTAGCGTTGTGAAAACTCTAAGGCATTCTGAAGCTCAGTCGGAACATTGCCAGCTAGCAGAAGTTCCTCTTTGGCTCTAGTCATCAGGCCGGGTGTTACCGGAATTTTCGCGGGGCAAACTTCAGTGCAGGCATAGCAGGATACACACATCCAAACCGTATCGGATTTCAGCACTTTTTCGAACATGCCGGCTCGCAGATACGAAATCATTCTTCCCGGCGGAAATTCCATCAAATAGCCATATGGGCAGGCACCGCTGCATGTGGCGCATTGCAAGCACATGCGGAACCGTTCTCCATCTTGGATTTCGTATAAACTATTGAAGAATGTTTTGTTGAAAGATGAACTTTGGGTTAGGGGAGTTGATGCCATTACTGCACCTCCATGTATATTTGGAAGGGAGTTGCTGTTCGAACCGGTGTTACAAATGTAGCCATAGAGACCTCCTCCGATGCTAACCAGGATCAATGGAACAACCACAATATAAACATGGCAGACCACTTGGTTGAAGCCCCCCGCTCCCAAGGTCTGTATACGCTGTAAAAAAAAAGGGAAAAACTTATGCGCGCTATTCTAATGCTATATTAATCCCACGAATTTTCCAGTGGCAAAAGGCATGCTCATTTTTTGACATTTGTCACTGCATCATGATTAGCGAGTAAAAAAATAATCGGGTTGTTTTCTTACAGAAAATCCGCGTAAATCCCGTAAATTCGCGTCCCATTTTTTCTAAATTTGAGAAGATACGAAAAATACCCCAACACACTATCGGGCTTGGCAAAAACTTGTTTTTTAAAGTGCGCCTCACCAGCCTGTGGTTTTTCGCCGTTAGAGAGCTGAATAAATATTTTCAATGCCGGGAATAAGATGGCCCCCTTCGCGGTAAAATAATAGCGTTTATGCAAAACCAAATTTCACGATCCAAAACGGGAGCTTTTTATGTCAACCAACGATCTTCAAAATCGAGCGATTAATACCATTCGTTTCCTGTCGGCTGATGCTGTCCAACAGGCCAACTCGGGACACCCTGGCCTGCCGATGGGCGCAGCCGCCATGGCTTACACCATCTGGACGCGCCACTTGTGCCATAATCCCCGCAATCCTCATTGGGGCAACCGCGATCGCTTCATTTTGTCCGGCGGACACGGCTCTATGCTGCTCTATACACTGCTCCATCTCACGGGTTACGACCTACCTCTCGAAGAACTCCAAAACTTCCGCCAGTGGGGCAGCCTGACCCCCGGACATCCCGAAGTTGGCCTAACCCCCGGCGTGGAAGTCACCACCGGCCCCCTGGGGCAGGGTTTCGCCAATGGTGTGGGCATGGCGATTGCCGAGAGTCATCTGGCGGCCTGCTTCAACCAACCGAGTCACGCCATTATCGATCACTACACCTACGCTATTGTCACCGACGGCGATCTGATGGAAGGCGTGGCCTCCGAGGCCGCCTCCTGGGCCGGGCATCTTCAGCTTGGCAAACTCATCTACCTTTATGATGATAATCACATCTCCATCGACGGCGGCACCGATTTGGCCTTCACCGAAGACCGCGCCGCCCGCTTTGCTGCTTACAACTGGCATGTGCAAATCGTCACCGATGGTAACGATGTGGAAGCCATCGACCTTGCCATTCAAGCTGCCAAAGCTGACCCTCGCCCTTCGATCATTATGTGCCGCACGCAAATTGGTTACGGCGCGCCTCACAAGCAGGGTACCTCCAAAGCGCACGGCGAACCCCTCGGGGAGGCTGAACTTGATGCTGCCAAAGAAAACCTGGGCTGGCCGACCGAACCGCGTTTTTATATCCCACAGGATGTTTCGGATCATTTCCGCTCCTCTGTAGATCGCGGCGCGGCCTGGGAAACTGTCTGGAACGATAGATTTACCGCCTATCAAGCGGAATACCCTGATCTGGCCTCTGAGTTGGCGCGTCGTCTCGCAGGTGATCTGCCCCCCGCTTGGGAATCTGCTCTTCCCGTTTTTCCCGCGGACTCCAAGGGGATGGCGACGCGTATCGCCTCCGGCAAGGCCCTCAATGCCTTCGCCAAAGCCATCCCCGAACTCATGGGTGGCTCCGCCGACCTGGCTCCCTCCAACAAAACCTGGCTGGATGGCGAAGTCGATTTTCAGCATGCCACGCCAGAAGGGCGCAATTTCCACTTTGGGGTGCGCGAACACGCCATGGGTGCGGCCGTCAATGGCATGGCCCTGCACGGCGGCGTGATTCCCTACGGTGCGACCTTCCTGGTTTTCTCCGATTACATGCGTCCCACCATTCGCCTTTCGGCGCTTTCGCACTTGGGCAGCATTTGGGTATTCACGCACGATAGCATCGGTGTGGGCGAAGATGGCCCCACCCATCAGCCCGTGGAGCATGTGGCGGCCCTGCGCATCATCCCCAATCTGGTGACCTTGCGCCCCGGCGATGCCAACGAAACTGTCCAGGCCTGGAAAATTGCTATTGAACGTCGCCACGCGCCCACCGCGTTGGCGCTCTCTCGCCAAAATGTGCCCACCCTCGATCGCAACAAATACGCCTCAGCGGAGGGTGTGCAAAAAGGTGCGTATGTTTTAGCTGATTTGGGCGACAAAGCCCCCGAGATTATCCTGATGGCCTCCGGCACCGAGTTGGGCTTGATTGTGCCCGCGGGGGAGCAGTTGGCCGCGGCCGGGGTGGGGGTGCGCTTAGTTTCTGTGCCCAGTTGGGAGTTGTTTGAAGCCCAGGGCCAGGATTACCTGCGGGAGGTGTTGCCACCTCAAATTCCAGCTCGCCTCGCAGTCGAGGCTGGCGTATCCTTTGGCTGGGCGCGTTATGTGGGGGAGCGCGGCATCATCCTGGGTGTGGATCGTTTCGGGGCCTCCGCGCCAGCCGAGATGATCTACGAAAAATTGGGTTTGACCGTCGAAAATGTGATTGCCAAAGCCAAAGAATTGCTGGATCAATAGAAATATGCGCATAGCCATTGGAAGTGACCATGCGGGTTTCCCGCTGAAAGACACGGTGATTACCGCGGTGCAAGCCGCCGGACATGAAGCGCTGGATTTTGGCACCGACAGCACCGCGAGTGTGGATTATGCCGATTTTGGTGAGAAGGTAGGGCGGGCCATCCAGCAGGGGCAAGTTGAGCGCGGAATTTTGCTATGCGGCTCTGGGGTTGGAATTTGCATTGCGGCGAATAAAATGCGCGGGATTTTTGCGGCGATTTGCCACGATATTTATTCGGCCCATCAGGGAGTGGAGCATGATGGCATGAATGTGCTTTGCCTGGGTGGGCGGGTGATCGGCCCGGAACCTGTCAAAGAGATTGTAACGGCCTTTTTGAGTGCCCGGTTTGTGGGCAACGATCCCGGCGAGGAGCGCCACGCCCGGCGGGTGGGCAAAGTGAAAAAACTGGAAGATGAACTTGGAAGCTAGGAAGAAGTCTTGCATTTCGGTAGATATTTACCGGAGATCACCAGGGATAAACAAAGATTTTACCCTTCATCCCAGTTTATCTCTGGTTTGTATTTAGTCGTTGGTAGAGAGAAGGAATCATGAACCCCATTGAAAAATTACATAGTTTAGGCCAGTCGATCTGGTATGACAACATCGAGCGACGCTTGCTCGAGAACGGCGAGTTGGCCGCTATGATCGCACGCGGCGAAATCCGCGGGGTGACTTCCAACCCCAGCATTTTCAACAATGCCATCGCTAAATCAGCGGATTATGATGTCGCCCTGGTGCCGCTGGCTAAAAGTGGTGCGACTAAGGAAGAGATTTATGAGAATTTGGCGGTGGCAGATATTCAAGCCGCTTGCGATCTGTTCCGCCCCCTTTATGTTGAAACCGAGCGTGGCGATGGATATGTCAGCCTGGAGGTGAGNNCGCTACGAGGAAGTCATGGAAGCGTATCTGGCGGGGTTGGAGCAGCGTTTGGGAGCGGGGCAGCCGGTCGATCAGATTGCCTCAGTAGCTTCATTTTTTATCTCGCGCATTGACAGTAATGTGGATAGCCGCCTAGAGGCTCTCGGCAGTGAGCGAGCCGCGGCGTTGCAAGGGAAGATTGCAGTGTCAAACGCCAAGCTGGCCTATGCCATGCACAAACAAATCTTTGCAGGCGAGCGTTGGGAAAAGCTACGAGCGGAAGGCGCGCAAATTCAACGGGCGTTGTGGGCCTCTACCAGTACGAAAAATAAGGCCTATCCCGACACCAAATATGTGGATGAGTTGATTGGTCCCCATACGGTCAACACTGTGCCGCCCGCGACCCTGGTCGCCTTCACAGATCACGGAATGGCTGCGTTCACCTTGGAAGCAGATCTCGAGGCTGCGCGAAATGCTATGGATGATTTAGCTGCCTTGGGAATTTCGATGGAGGAGGTTACACAGGAATTGGAAGATCAGGGCGTTAAAGCCTTTGCGGATGCTTTTACAGCTTTATTGGATGCGGTCGAGAAGCGGCGGGCTTCGGCAGTATAGATTAAGTATTCAAACGGTAAAACAAAAAAGTCCCTCGGTCCATGCGGTCGAGGGGCTTTTTGATCGAACATTTATGGCAGATTATGCGGCTGCCGAGGATTTGTTTTTGCGAAACCAGGTCTTCCATTCGCGATTTTCCCACACGACCAAAATGGGGGCGGCATTGAAAATCGAGGAATAGGTACCACTCAAAAGGCCGATCATCAAAATCACGATGAAATGCCGGATTGTGCTGCCACCAAAGAGCAACAGCGCCAACAGGGTCAGAAAGACGGTCAATTGGGTGTTGATCGAGCGCGTCATGGTCTGCACGATAGATTGATTGACGACACTCTCATAGTTTTCTCGGCGCAAACGGCCGGAATTTTCACGGATGCGGTCGAAAACCACGATACTGTCATGGACCGAGAAACTGATGACTGTCAGGAGGGCGGTTAAGAATAGGGCATCCACTTCCCAGCCAAAAAAGTGGCTGATGATGGCTTGCATCCCAAAAACAACTGCCACATCATGGAGCATGGCAATAATGGCACTGACACCGTAACGGTAGGAATTTTTAATCCCTCGGAAGGCATACCAAATGTAGAGCAGAATCGCGATTGCGGCCATGGCAATTGTGCCAATAGCCCGAATGGTAACTTCTCGCCCAATGGTCGGGCCAACGCTCTCAAAGCGCAGCATCAAAACTTCGGTGCCAAACTGATCTTGCATTGCTTTCAAAATTTCGGCATTGGTGGCATCACTCATGTGCTTGGTGCGAATCACCATTTCATCAGTGCCGGATAAACGCGGCTCGGCATCTGTTTCACCGAAATTGGCGTAAACATCACGCACATCTTGCAAGGTGGGAACATTGCCACTGACAAAGCGAATTTCAACGATGCTACCGCCCGCAAAATCAACAGCCAGGGGCAAACCCCAAATGATTAAACCGATCAACCCGGGAACAATTAAGCTCAGGGAGATCGCGAAATAGGTGTAGCGTTTTCCTACGATATCCATGTAAAACTCCTCTAAACTGCAAACCAGCGCCGGTGATCCGAGAGGCCGATTTTATCCAAAAATAGGTGCAAAAACGAACGTGTGACCACGATGGCGGTAAATAAGCTAACACCCACACCTAGCGCCAGGGTAACAGCAAACCCTTTGACCACACTGGCCCCGAAGGCATTCCCAAACCAAAACAGGATACTGCAGGTGATCAGCGTGGAGATGTTTGAATCCCGGATTGAAGGCCAGGCACGATCCCAACCCAAATCGATAGCGTGGATGAGGCTGCGGCCCGCGCGTAGCTCTTCTTTCATGCGTTCGAAGATGAGCACATTCGCATCTACTGCCACGCCAATACTCAACACAAACCCGGCAATTCCAGGCAGGGTCATGGTAACGGGGATCAATTTGAAAAGGGCGATGGTGATGGCTACGTAGACGATCAAAGCCAAATCAGCGATGATCCCGGGAAGACGGTAATACCCGGCCATGAAGAGTACCACTAAGCCAAACCCAACCAACCCGGCGATCAAACTCTGGGTCAGCGAGTCCTGGCCCAAGGATGGGCCAACGGTGCGACTGTTAACCACGATGAGCGGCACCGGCAGTGCACCATATCGAAGTTGAACTGCCAGGTCGCCGGCTTCTTCAGGGGTGAAATTGCCACTGATCGATCCCTCACCGTTGGTGATCGGCACCTTGACCACCGGGATTGAGATCACTTGTTTATCCAGCACAATCGCCAAGTAATTGCCCACATTAGCGGATGTGTACTCGCGGAATTGTTTAGCCCCATCAGCATCCAGCGTGAAAGCGATCACATTTTCACCACGGTCCTGCAACACATTCACTTGTTTTAGGGCGGTTCCGGTCATCACAGTGTGATATACCGGCGTATCTGCAGCCGTATCCGGGGGGACAACGGGGTAATCGGTGACCAGGGTTTGACCAACAAGGGTGCGAGCCGTATCTTGTGAGATGTTCCCCATATCGACAAACTCAAGCTGGCCGGTTTCACCCAAAACGGCGATTGCTGCCGCCGGATCGGTTTCGCCGGGTAATTCAACGGAAATGCGCCGATCGCCAACTTGCTGCACCACTGCTTCACCAACCCCAAGCATGCCGTTGGCACGGTTAGAGATGATCGTGCGGCTGGTATTCATGGCATCTGCGGTGATATTGGTGCCAGCAGGTACATCTGCTTCCAAAAGAACCTGCACCCCACCCACCAGATCGAGACCCAAATGGGTAAAGATCGATTTCTGACCGAGATTGATCGGTTGGGTTGGGATGGCGATGATGATCGCCAGGATGGCAATCGGGATAATAAACAATAAATTTCGGGTTTTTTTTGACATAGCCTCTCTCGACCGTAGTTTGAAGTGGTTAAACCGTTATATTTCCTATCAATCATGCCATTTGTAATGCCCCCGCCCACAAATTACACTTTTTGGGCGCAATTTGTGAGGGTGAAGGGTAGGCATTCAGGCAATCAAAAAGGTCTCTATGGAGGGCGTAGAGACCTTTGCCAGAACGCTCACTTACTGGAGTATTGTGTGGAAATTTCCGGCATTATAGTCCTGTCGAGACAATCGTGCAAGGTAATCCTCGCTGAAACAAAAATTTGAGCCTAATTCTGGTTTCAGCAAGAGTAGATTTTGCCTCAACTCTAGGGATTCCAACGAGATTAAGAGCTGGGAATTATGAATGTTTGATGTTATCCGGGAAATGCCGAACTGGGTTTTCTGTGCTAAAATCAGCGGCATGAGTTTCAAAGTTGTAGCCACCAACCGTAAAGCGCGGCATAATTATTATCTCTCCGACCCAACGGAAGCTGGCATTGTTTTGCAGGGCAGCGAGATCAAATCGATTCGCGCTGGGCAAATGAGCATCAGCGAAGCATATGTGCAAATTGATGAATTTGAAGCCTGGCTGGTTGATGCACACATCGCCCCGTACGATCAGGCTAGCTACTTTGGGCATGAGCCGCGCCGAAAACGCAAACTGTTATTGCACCGCAAAGAAATTGACCGCTTGTGGAATGAAATTCGCAAAAAGGGTGTCACGATCGTTCCAACGCGGGTATATCTCAAAGAGGGTCGGGCCAAAATTGAGATTGCAGTTGGTCGTGTCAAAAAACAATATGATAAACGCCAAACATTGGCCGAACGGGATGCCCAACGGGAAATGGAACGCAATCTGCGGCGCAGAGAATGAGCCAGCATGAAACCGTGGAATAATCCGCCACCGCCAATTAACGAAAACGCGGCTCAGGTTTCCACCATTGGCGCGATCAACCAATTGCCTGATCCTGAACAACGCGCCATCTATGCCCGCATGATTCCGCGTGCTTTGCTCAAAAATTACAAAATTAACCCTTACATGGTTGATTCTTTGGGGCGTGATTTACTAAAAATTGAGCACCTGCCGAACAGCACCAGTGTCGAAATTTCACTCTATCATCAATACCAATTTCCGGATCCTTTGCTCTATGGGCAAATCAGCGATACCATCAACGGTCAGGTTCACATCCTTTTTTATGTGCTCAGTGATCCCAATTCTCCCCGCTTTATGGTTGATCGCCTGCCTGATGGAACGTTAACTCAACTCGGCACCCAAACCCGTAACATTCAAGCTGAAATTTTAGCCATGCGAGCTGGCCTTTCGCCCGGACAAATCCGTCAGGGCCCGCATCTGCTACGTGCCGCCATGACCACCTTCGAAGAATTCATCCAAAGCCTGAATCACGATTTACATTTTGCCGAGCCGCTTTTTTATCATAATGCCGTAATCTTTGAGCGTTTTGGTTTCGCCTATCAAAAAGGCCGCCGCTTGATGGAGCGCATCCAACAGGGGTTTGGCCCCCAGGGTGATCTCCTCCCTTTGCTGGATGGCAGCAATCCTTTCCGTCAACCTGAAGCCGCCCACAGTATTCGGCTGCGTTCCTGGGCGATCCATGACGGTATTTTGGGTGAGCAATTCCAAAATGTCACCATGTACAAAAAGATCAACCACCCCGCCAACATTTCAACCTGCGAAGAAATTCGCTGGTAATTCCCGGTGTTCATCATGCTCTCGAGTAATCTCCTGGCCCTCCTCATTACCTTTACTGCCGCAATCACATGGCTGCGTGTCAACGATTTTGCCGCTCACCGTGGTTGGATCAGCAGCCGCTTGAGCCGAAAAATCATCCATATCGGCACCGGACCGATTTTCGTTTTGTGTTGGTTGCTCTTCAACCAATCTCCCTCGGCCCGTTACCTGGCTGTGCTGGTTCCGGGCCTGATTACGGTTCAATTCATCCTGGTAGGGTTGGGACTCATTCAAGATGAATCTGCCGTGCAAGCCATGTCCCGCACGGGCGATCGCCGAGAAATCTTGCGCGGCCCGCTGTTTTATGGGATTGTCTTCGTGGTGTTGACGCTCATCTATTGGAAAGATTCCCCGATTGGGATGATTGCGCTGATGTTGATGTGCGGCGGCGATGGCTTGGCCGATGTATTGGGGCGGAAATTTGGTCGCCGGAAATTGCCCTGGGCTGCGGATAAATCCTGGATAGGATCATTAGGGATGTTTCTGGGAGGTTGGAGCCTCGCCCTCGGGATTTTAGGGGTGTATCTGTTCCTGGGAATTTTCCCCGGCTCGTTGGCTGATTACTTCCCCGCCCTGACCCTAATTGCGCTGGCCGCTACTCTGGTTGAATCCCTGCCCCTGAAAGATATCGACAATCTTACCGTTACGTTAACCGCGGTAATTTTGGGGCAAATCTTCTTTTAGCAGGTTTTTCTCATCAAAAATTAAGCGGGGCTCATTGACGCGTGATAATAATCTTGATAAAATTTGTCATAATTGGTATTCCTACACACAACGAAAGGTGTCACAATGATGCTGGCTGAACAAACCCAAATTGAAACAATTGCTCTCACTCCCGCAGCAGCAAATGCGGTGCAAGATTTATTAGCCAAACGCGAACTCGAAGGCTATGCTTTGCGGGTTTACATCAAAGGCGGTGGTTGCTCTGGATACCAGTACGGTATGGCACTGGACAACAACTTCCGCGAACAAGATTTAGTGACTGATTGTTTCGGCGTGAAAGTGGTTGTTGATGAAGTTTCAATTGATTACATGCGCGGCGCCACCATTGATTTTGTGGAAGATGTGATGGGCAGCGGCTTCAAAGTCGAAAATCCCAACGCAGTTTCATCCTGCGGTTGCGGTAGTTCCTTCCGCACACAAGATGGCGATGCTTCCCAAGAAGGCGGCAGTTGCAGTAGCTGTCACTAATTTCTCAAAAATAATAAATAAAGGCCGGGATTTCCCGGCCTTTTTATGTTTACACTATTGAACCAAATTAGCGGCGGCGCAAAAACGATAATACCAACCCAAAGAATCCCAGCACCACCAAACCGGAGATTACAAATCCCATCGGAACCCCGCCGGTACCGGAAGGTAAATTTTCCGCCGGGAAGGTGGGAATCACCAGTG
>DOTA01000417.1 GCA_003513015.1 Chloroflexota bacterium | reverse complement strand
TAGAAGTAGGTGCCATCGCCACCTTGGGCGCTTAATTCCAGCAGGGCAAACCAACGAGCGCTTCCGTAATTGCCAGAAACTGGCGCAGGCCCCCAGGTGACGAAATGCCAAACCAAGGCCAGGTCGGGATTGCGGGGAGGTTCAGCTTCAATCGAGGTTGTGTTTTCAGCCATCTGATAAACCACTTGAAGCTGATCGCTGCGACAATCCGGGGAATATTGGAAAATCACATCGGTGCTGGTGGTTTGGGGGTGTTCTAAATGCAGCAGGGCATAGGCTCCAAAGGCTTGATAGGCCACCAAATCAAGTGTTACAGTTGGCTCTTTCATAGAAATCTCTTGGGAAAAAGCACGCTGGTCTCCTGCAGGATCAATCGTCAAGGCCAGGGAAGCGTTTGGCCTAAACACGAGTTCGGGATTGGTTACACTTACGTTCAAATAGCGAGAGGTGCACCAATCGCCAGCATCGCCGCCATTTACTTCTGCTACCAACATGGGGCGCGTGAGCCATCCACCTCCACCCGTCTCGGGAAGAAGCACGACTACTTCTTCTCCTGGGGTGGCCGTTACTTGACTGGCTTGCGTGGGCAGCGCCGCTAAGGTGGCCGTGTGCAAAGCGATAGGGGTTTCAGAGGCAGGCGGTGTATTCGTGGGCATCGGGAGTACCGGTGTAGATGTCGCGGTTGAGTTCGAGGGGGCAGAAACTGTCTGTGTGGGAAACGACGAGATATCGGCCATCGAGGGGGTCAGCGTGGGGTTGGGGGGTTCGGAAGGCGCGGGCTTCGAGGTTACGAGAGTCCCCGCCTCTTGCAGCGTTGCGGTTAAGTTAATGGAGGTGGCCATTCTGGGCCTAAAAACCAAAGAGACTCCCATCACAATCACCGCGATCACTGCGATCAACGCTAGCAAAGCCCACATCCAAGGTTTCAGGCGGCGGCTTTGGGGCTGGGATGCGACTGGAGCCGCAGGTCGCAATGTGGTATCGGGGTAGGTGCCGCTTTGATCGTAGAGAAAAGCGCCCCAAAAACGCAAATAGGCCCGCAACTGATCCCGATCGCGTGGGTCTGAAACCTGCTCCGAAGCCACCCGAGCGCCTTCGATGAATTGCTGCACCGCGGCCAGCAACCCGGCGGCCTCCCCGCCCGCATCGTGGGCCGCTAACAAGCGCTGGTGTTCAGCTTTCAGATCATCAAATTTCGTCATGGCCCATACTCCCTAACACAATTCGCGATAGATTATAGAGTTCTCCGGCGGTCTCCCTCAATTTTTTGTCGGCCAAATACATGTGCTTTTCGGCGGCATCATTAAAATCATAAGTGGCATCATAGAGGGCGTTTTCGTCGACATCCTCTTTGTCCAGATTTTCATCCACGCGGGTGCATGCCACCCGTAAATCGATCGCCCAGGCTGGCCCTTGCATGCCCGTGGCGGTAACTGCGAAGGGCTGCTCCGCAATATATTTCACGGAGGCGGCCCAATCCAATAAAATATCGACTTTCTGGGCCACAGGCCGCCAGGATCGCCGCAAATCACGCGCACTCCCCTCGGACTGGCTAATATCTAAGCGCTCCACTTCGCGCATGAATTGCCCTAAAGCAATGGTGATATCGTTGACGGCATTGTGCAGTTCTTTCCATTCAAACAGGTGGGTATGAAAAAATTGGAATTGCCGAAACGTTTCTAACAAATGCCGCGGCATGGGGTCGTCATCCGGCAAAGCGCTCTGGAGGGTTTCGATCAGCTTCCCCAAATCCAATTGAATGTTTTGGGTGATTTTGTCGCGCCCCACAAAGTCACCCCCACCCGTTTGGGCATCGCCTTCAAGATAGGTGCCCCCAGCGGTATTTACTGCATTAGATGGCTGATCGCTCATGCCCAGATCTCCTCTACAAGCGCGGCTGCTATCTTAGTTGTATCACATCTCAAACCCGAGGTGTGAATCAGCCTGCCCCGGCCTGCATCTTTTCAGCCACTTTTTTGGCGACCATGCCAAAACCGGCCGCCGGGTTGGCAATCGTGGTGAGAACCACTTCCAATATGTCGGGGGCCATGCGCTGGATGTTGCGCAAACGCCGGGCGATGAAGCTTTCCTCAGCCTGGTCACCTTTTTCATCTTCGGCTTTGATTTCAGCCACATTGGCCTTCAAATCTTCTTTATCCAGCGGATCGGTGTTGGGGCGCTGCTCGATGGCGTTGTAAATTTGTTGGATAGATTGCACGCGCTGGTTGACCGTCGAGCCGACCAGATTGTTGCTGCCGGTGATGAGCGTACTGCCGGTGACGTTACCGCCGATGGCAATCCCCCCGCCTTCGGCTTTGGTGATCTTATCGCGACCCACAAAATCACCGCCGCCGGTGTTGACGCTGCCGCCGATGTAAGCCCCGCCTCCGGTGTCGATTTGGTTTGATTTTTTGGATTTTCGTCTGACATGGTATCGTTCTCCTTTGCCTCACTTTTTTGAATACCGACCTCAATCGCGGCGATCAAGGCCTGAAAGTTAGATTCCAGATGGATGTCGCTGGTGAGCACGTTCATATCGCCCACGGCGGCCATGAAATCGTTGATGAAACGCGTGGTGGTTTCGATATCGCGCAGCCGTTCGGTGAGCGGGGCCACCATGGTAGGGGAGGAACTGGCGATTGCGCGGTATTCAGCTTCCAACTCTTTATAAGCCTGATCCCAATATTTCAAGTAGGCGGCCTGCCCGCGGAAGCTAAAAACATCGGCATCGGGCAACACAATGGGAAAGAGGCGCTCGCGGAAGGCCGGGGATTGGAACATGCGGTAGGCTTCGTACATGCAGTATTCGGACTTCATGTATTTATCGCTGACCACGGCGATGATATAGCGCCCGCGCCCAATGCGTTCCATGAACTGCTGGATGCTGTCTTTATAGGTCATGGCACTTTTATCGCGGGTGATGCGGTAGCCCCGGGCGGCAAAGGCCTCACAAAGCTGGTCCACCAGGGCTTCGCTGGCCCCCCGCCAGGCATACGAGACAAAGATTTCGGTTTGAGCGCTCATTGTTCATACTCCTTTAGCAATTTTGGGCGGCTGTTATCGAACTATGGCACACTTGCGGATTTTACAAATATGTGCAGATGCTCAAAAATTTTAACGCGACCCCCTTCGGGGGGAGGTACTACTCTTTTTTCCTGCGATGATTCGATATGGCACCAGATTCCAGAGCATCCAGAGACACCAGAGATTCTGAGACATCAGAGTTCAGCGGCAAATGGG
>DOTA01000172.1 GCA_003513015.1 Chloroflexota bacterium | reverse complement strand
AAACCCAGCCGAGAGGGTACGGGGATGGGTGTTTCGGGCAAATCCATTGTGCACAACGAAGATGAATTGCGCGAGCAACTTTCGATCACGATTGGCCGCTATCAACAACCCGCCCTGGTGGAAAAATATATCGAGGGCCGCGAGGTCACGGTAGGCGTGGTTGGCAACCTGGTGGGGCCGGTGGCCCGCCGCCTGCCCGATGATGATGAAGCCCCGCGCGTGCAAGCCGGGTTGCGCTTCTTCCCGCCCATGGAAATCAACTTGAAGCCTTTCGAAGGCACCGATGTGGTTTACAGCAACCGTCTCAAAGTGGCGCTAGCCGATCAGCTAGAATATCTCTGCCCGGCTCCGCTGGATGATGATATGGTCGATGAGTTGAACTGGCTGGCTGCGGCTGTTTTCCGTGTAACCGGGGCCTTAGATGTCTCCCGCGTGGATTTTCGGTTGGATCAGCACGATGATTGGAAACCCTATATCTTGGAGATCAACCCGCTCCCCGGCCTTTCCCCCGGGATTTCTGACCTCGTTATTGAAGCCGCTGCCGAGGGTGTGGGCCATACCCATCTGGTAAACATGATCCTCGATACCGCCATGAAACGCTACGGGATGATCTAGATAAACACGAAGCACACCAAGAGGGCACGAAGACTATAAAAAAAAGCTTCGTGCCTTTTGATTAAATTCTTACCTCCAAAAACTTAAAGAAAACGGCGAACTCATCACCATCACCGAGCCGATCAGCAAAACCTACGAGATCGCCGCGCTGCTCAAACAATTGGAGCCGCGCCCGGTGCTCTTCGAAAACGTGATCGAATCCGAATTTCGCGTGGTCGGAAATTTATTTTGCAACAAAGCCCAATTTGCAGAATATTTTGACATTGGGATTTCCGAGATCATCCCGAAACTGACGGCGGCGATTGCCTCCCCGCCCTCACCCCCTGCCCCTCTCCCAGTGGGAGAGGGGAGTCTGGCACCCTGCCAGGAAGTTGTTCACCTAGAACCGAACCTTGACAAGCTGCCTATTCCCTTACATTTTGCGGGTGATGGCGGCCCGTACATCACCGCCGGGGTGGTGATTGCCAAACATCCCGAATACGGCCAAAATATGGATTTCCACCGCTGTATGCAGTTTTCACCCAGCGAGATGGCCGTGCGGGTGGTCAGCGGGCGACACTTTTACAAATTTTTGGGCGATCTGGGGCAAGTGGATGTCGCTATCTGCATCGGCAATTCGCCGGATATTTTGGCGGCGGCGGCCACTTCGGTGGCTTTGGGCGTGGATGAACTTTCCATAGCGGAATCCCTCGCGAAGGTCTGCGGTGGCAGTGCGCCCCCATTGACCCGCGCCAAAACCGTGGATTTGGTGATCCCCGCGGAAGCAGAATTCATCCTCGAGGGCACCATCTATCGCGATCGAAAACACGCCGAAGGCCCCTTCGTTGATCTGACCGAAACGCAGGATTTTGTGCGGCAGGAGCCGGTTCTGGTGGTGAAAGCCCTCACGCACCGCCAGGATGCCATCTGGCAGGCACTACTGCCCGGGGCGCTGGAGCATAAGTTGTTGATGGGGATGCCGCGCGAACCCACCATCTTCCGGGCGGTGAACGAGGTAGTGCGCTGTTTGGATGTGAATGTCAACCCCGGCGGCTGTTCGTGGCTGCACGCCATTGTCAAAATCGACAAGCAGGCCGAAGACGATGGCAAAAAGGCCATTGCCGCGGCCTTTGCCGGGCATCGCTCGTGCAAGCATGTGTTTGTGGTGGATGCTGATATTGATATTTACGATCCGCTGCAAGTGGAGTGGGCCATGGCAACCCGCTTCCAGGGGGATCGCAATCTGGTAGTTTTGGATCGGGAACCCGGCTCGAGTTTGGATCCCTCGGCAGAGCCGGGCACGAAAATGACGACAAAAATGGGGTTCGATCTGACAGCCCAACTGGGTGAAGCCCACCGCGGTTACGAGAAGGTGGCTTACCCCGCGGTGGATTTGGGGCGCTTTGGTTTGAAAAGTGCGGAGTAGCGCATGAAGCCCGAAACCAATTTGGAAAAATTACTCGCCACGATGGAACCGGAACTGCACCCGGGTGAATTTGCCTTTGCCACGGTTTCCTCGGCTGATTTTGAGGAGATGCAGGCTGGAATTTGGGGCTGGTTCCGCGAACCGGAGGGGATCACCCTCATTGGGGAGCGCAGCGCACTCGCCGCCACCGGATTAGAAACAACCTTCCCCTGCCGGATGATCACGCTCAAAGTCCACTCCGCCCTCGAAGCGGTGGGATTTTTAGCCATCATTACCGCCAAGTTGGCCGCCGCCGGGATCAGCACCAATGCCATCTCGGCCTATTATCACGATCACCTGTTTGTGCCGGTCGGGCGCGCCGATGATGCAATGCAGGTTTTGCAGCGAATGATGGCGGTTTCCAATAAAAGGTAAAGGCTGCCAGTGCTTGCGGCGCTGACAGCCCTCAACATCACGTAAAACCAGGGTTATGCTTCCTGATCCAACTCTTCGAGCAAGGCATACTCCTGCTTGAGATTGCGGTTGCGCACAAAGAAGCTGGCTAAATACAAGGCCATCACCGTAAAAAAGATCACATACCCGGCCACGAAATAATGGGTGGTTTCAGCCGGACCGCTATTTTGCATCCAAATTGATAAGAATTCCATGATTCAACTCCTATTTACCGCAGAGCACGCCGAGAGCGCAGAGTTTTCTATCAACAATTACTCCGCGTTTTCCGCGCACTCCGCGGTTAACCATCTACCCCGAAACTTTCAGGCGCAGTTGCTCCACTTTGGCGGCCAGATTGCCCAGACGCACGCGGTGCCACAAGAAATCGACAAACAGCACAGTGAACACAAACAGGCTGAAGAAAAACACCAGTTTCATATCACCGGTCATTGAAAAGCTGCCATCTCCACCGGAACTGTTGCCAATCACGACCGGGTGGATGGTGCGCAGCAAACGGATGGAGATGAAGGTGATTGGCACAGAGACGAAGCCCAAGATGGTGTAAACCGCACCAAAACGGGCGCGCCGCTCCGGTTCTTCAATTCCTTGTCGTAGCAACAAATAAGCGGCGTATACCAACTCCACGATGGCTGCTGTGGTTAACCGCGGGTCCCATGTCCACCAGGTATTCCAAATGGGGCGCGCCCAAATCGAACCCAG
>DOTA01000133.1 GCA_003513015.1 Chloroflexota bacterium | reverse complement strand
ATTTGGAAGAACTCGTCAAAGGGCCGCCAGCCAGCCGCGCGTTTGACTCCGCCGGTGCTCCCACCAAGGCCGCGGAGGGCTTCGCACGCTCAAAGGGCGTGCAAGTCTCCGATTTGGAAGTGCGCGAAATTGAGGGTGGCGAATACGTCGCCGCGGTAGTTCGTCAAAGCGGCCGCCCCACGCCCGAAGTTTTGGCCGAGCAGATCCCCCAAATCATCGCGGGGCTGTCCTTCGGCAAATCCATGCGCTGGCTGCCTGCGTCCCGCCACGCGGGAAACTTCACCAACGTGGCCTTCTCACGCCCCATCCGCTGGCTGCTGGCGCTCTTCGGCGAGAGCGTGATCCCCTTCGAGTACGCGGGCCTCACCGCCGGGAACATCACCCGCGGGTTGCGCTTCATCGAGCCGCTGGAAATCCCGGTCAACACCCCCGCCGAATATTTCGCCGCGCTCGAAAAACAGGGCATCCTCCTCGACCCCGCAGTCCGCAAAGCCGCCGTCGAGGAGCAGGTNNCATCTGGTCGAGGCTCCCACTGCCTTGCGCGGCGATTTCGACCCCAGCCACCTGGAACTGCCCCGCGAAGTGCTCATCGGCGTGATGAAAAAGCACCAGCGCTATTTCCCGATTTTTCAGGGCGAAAAACTGTTGCCCCATTTTGTGATTGTCGCCAACAAACCCGCGGGCACCTCGCTGGCAGCCATCAAACAGGGCAACGAAGATGTGGTGCGCGCCCGCTTTGCTGATGCAGCCTATTTTGTGCGTGAAGATTTGAAGAAGCCGCTGGAGGATTTCATCCCCGGTTTGGAGAAACTAACCTTCCAGACCGCACTCGGTTCGATGCTGGATAAGACGTACAGAATCGGACATTTGGTAGGCGTGCTGGCCCCGATGCTGAATCTCAGCCCCGAGGAGACCTTCACCGCGGCCCGCGCCGCCAAACTCTGCAAAGCCGATCTCGCCACCCACATGGTGGTCGATATGACTTCCTTGCAGGGCGCAATCGGGCGCGATTACGCCCTGGCTTCCGGGGAACCGCCTGTGATCGCCAACGCCATTTACGACCATTACCTGCCGCGTTCCGCGGGGGATGCCGCGCCCCAGAGCAAACCCGGCCTGGTTGTCGGCCTCGCCGACCGCCTGGATTCACTGGCAGGCCTGTTCGCTGCTGGGCTGGCCCCTACCGGCAACAAAGATCCCTTTGCCCAGCGCCGCGCTGCCCTGGGCTTGGTCGGCAACCTGATCGCCTGGAAGCTGGATTTCGATCTGCGCCCGGCCCTTACCGCCGCCGCGGAGAATCTGCCCATTGAGGCCTCGCCTGAATCCCAGGCCGAGTGTCTGAGTTTCATCATCGAGCGCCTGCGCAATGTGTTGCTCGATGAAGGCTACCGCTACGATATTGTGGAGGCCGTAGTTGCCGCACAAGGCCATAACCCGGCTCAGGCTGCAGAAGCCGTTGCAGAACTGACGGAATGGGTCGCCCGCGAGGATTGGAGTACGATCTTGCCCGCGTATAGTCGCTGTGTGCGGATTACGCGGTCAGCCGTCAGCGGTCAGCCGTCAGTGGTCAGTGCCGATTTGTTCGAAGTTGATGCTGAAGGTCAGCTTTTCGAGGCACTAAAGACAACTGAAGAGACAATGTCGCTCTCCACTCCCCACTCCCCACTCTCCGCTTTCCTCACCGCCTTTGTGCCGATAATCCCGGCTATCGACAAGTTCTTCGAAGATGTGATGGTGATGGTGGAGGACGAGCAAGTCAAAAATAATCGGCTGGCGCTTTTGCAGCGCATCGCCGCTCTGACGGAGGGCATCGCCGATTTGAGCAAATTGGAAGGTTTCTAGTCCAATAATGGAAGAGTCTGTTTTGGAAGGCTCCTCCAATTTTTATACCCTTCCTGGTCACAAATTGCGCATCCTGCCTACTAAAAAAGCGTAATTTGTGACCGGGGGCATTCTATCTCCGGGGAAAACTTATGGCACAAACCGGTACGGATACCATCTCGCGGGCCACAGAACTTTTGCGTTCTGGCAATAAAGCAGAAACGCGTCGTTTATTGCTCACCTATCTAAACACCCATCCCGACTCCGTTCAGGGCTGGTGGCTGATGAGTTATGCCGTCGAAAGCCAGGAAGATCAGATTGAGTGCTTGCAAGAAGTTCTAACCTACTCGCCCAACCACACCAAAGCGCAAAAGCGCTTGGCCGCGCTCACGGGGGAATCTGTCGCGAGTGCAGATGGGAATATCATCGAAAAACTTACGGCCGATCTAAAAAAACTGCACCTACCCAAGAACATTGTGATTGCGATCATTGTGGTTCTTTCCCTGGCTCTGTTGTTCGTGGGCTATTTCGGATACAAAGCCTTGGTATTGCCGCCGCTGCCCGAAGTGGCAACCCTCAGTCTGGCACAAAATCCCACTAGCGCGCCGCCCACCCTCACACCTACCCCTAAGTTGAGCGCCACCCCTCTGGTCAGCAACACCCCCACGCCAGATCCCAACCTCACGCCCACACTGATTCCGGAGGATCAAATCGGGCTTGAGATTGGGCAATATCCCCTTGATTTCACCCTGATCAACGCCATTAACAACCGCGAAGTCAACCTACGGGATTTTGTCGGACAACCGGTGATTCTCGTTTTTTTGAACACCCAAGATTCGGCATCCGAGCAGGAAATGCCCGGTTTGCAAGCCGCTTATGCCCAATACCAAGATCAAGGGCTGGTGGTTTTGGGTGTAGGTGTAGGCTCCAGCCAGTCGGCGCTGCGTAACTTTAGCGGGCGCTTTGGCGGCCTAACCTTCACGCTCATGTCGGATTGGGAGCATGAAATCGCCAAACAATACGGCGTCAACGTGCTTCCCACCAACATTTTCATCCGCAAGAACGGCAAAATCTGGCAGGTCAGCGCCGGCGTGCTCAACGAAGCCGAATTGGCTGGCATCGCTTCATCACTTTTGAAAGTGCCCTAAAACTCTGAGGAGACCCCAAAATGACTCTACAAATTCCGCCCCGCCTGATCTTGAAAGTGGCCCCTAAGCACGCCTGGGAGGGGGCACTCACCCTCTCGCCAGAAGCCGCCCCGGAGGAACCGAACCCGCTCAAACCCGGGAAAAAAGTCGGCGACATTTTAACGGATTCCGGCCAAATCGGGGTATCGCTGGGAGCCGCGGAAAAGCTTAAATCTGCAAACATCCGCAAAGCCGGTGAAGCCGCCGGGTTGTGGCTGGTGCAGCATCAGGCTGGTTTGGTGAGCTTGCCCGTTTCAGCTTTTGAGAGCCTGCCCGAGGGCGCACTGGAAGATTTTTGCGAGGGATTGCTGTTAGGCGCGTTTCAGTTTGATTTGTACAAAGCCGGGGATGCACCTGTCAACCCGGTGGAAGTTTGGGTGCTGACAGAGGCGGGTGATACCGTGACCCAGACAAAAATCCGGCGAGTGAACGCCACCGTTAACGGAGTCAACCTGGCCCGCGAGTGGAGCCACGAACCCCCCAATGTGATCAACCCCGTGAGTCTGGCGGCGCGCGCCCGAGATTTAGCTGCCGCCACTGGCCTGAAATGCACCGTTTTTGGCGAAGCCGAACTGACCGAGATGGGGGCTGGGGCAATCTTAGCGGTGGGGCTGGGCAGCAAAACCCCCTCACAAATGATCATCCTGGAACACAACGGCGCAGACGCCAGCGCCGCGCCTGTGGTAGTGGTCGGCAAGGCGATTACCTTCGATACCGGCGGCTATTCGCTCAAAAATACGCAGGGCATGTTGGGCATGAAATTCGATAAATGCGGCGGGATGGCGGTTTTGGGGATCATGCAGGCTGCCGCGGCGCTGAACCTGCCCACGCGGGTGATCGGGATTGTGGCCGCAGCCGAAAATATGGTTTCGAGCGAGGCCTACCGCCCCAATGACATCATCACTTCGCTTTCAGGCAAAACTATTGAGATCGTCAGCACCGATGCCGAAGGCCGTATGGTGCTTTCGGATGCGTTAACTTACGCCAGCAGGGAACTGGGGCCGCGGGCCATCCTTGATTTAGCCACGCTGACGGGGGGTGTGGTGGTGGCCCTGGGTAAGGTGCGTGCCGGGATCATGTCAAACGATGAACATTTAGCCGCTGCCCTGTCTGAAGTTGGGGAAAGCTGCGGCGAGCGTTTGTGGCGCTTGCCTTTGGATGAGGAGTATTTCGAGTTAATTCGCGGTAGCGACAGCGATTTGCGCAACTCGGCGGGCAAGCCGCTGGCTTCGTCGATTGTAGGCGGGCTGTTCCTCAAGCAGTTCGTGCTGAACGAAGTGCCCTGGGCGCATATTGACATCGCGGGCGTAGCGACAGTTGAGAACGGCCCCAGTGGTGGGCAAGAAGCCACCGGCTTTGGAGTCAGGTTGGTGTTGGGTTATTTGGAAAGTTTGGAGTAGAGAACATTTGAAACACGAATGTCGCGAATAGGCTGTAAAAATGCTATTCGCGGCATTCGTTTTATTCGAGGGTATTCGTGTTTTCCGCTTTTACTTCTGAATTTCGTCGATGTAGAGCTTGATGGCCGGGTAGCCGGTGAGTTTTTCGAAGAAGAAGTTATTGACGATGTTAATCACTTCGGCGCGGGCGGCTTCCACTTCGGCGGTGAGGGGTTCACCAGCTTTTTGGTCTTCCAGTTTATCACGCAGACGCAGCAAATAGCTCACTACGGTGCTTTCTTGCTCCCCTTCCAGCGCTTCAACCACGGCGATGATGAGTTTATCGGCCTGCGCCTGCACATTTTCGATAGGGATGTCTGTTCCGGGCAGGCTGCACTCTTCCATGGTGCGAATCAAGGCCCAAACCTGGTAAAGCATCGAGGTAGGTTCATCAAACAATTCGCGTAAATAGGCGGCTTCCTCATAACGCCCCGTCAGGCGGAAAACATTATACATGCGTTTAGCGGCTTTACCGTAGTTGATGTCTTTGGTCAGATATTTGTTGACTTCGCGCTCCAGGGCTTCAACATATTCATCCAGGGCGTTGGCGGAAACATGCTGGGCAAGTTTGTTGAATATCGGCACAGACTCCGCATCCAGGTAGATTTCCTGAAAATAGGGATCGAGATAACCATCCAAGGGGGTGATGCTGCCATCGGGGGCTTCCCAGGTGACATCGAGCATATTACTGCAATTGACCAACTGGCCGCGCTGGGGATCGGAGACCACCCAATCGAGTTTGCACCAACCCGGGCTGCAGGCGATATCCTCCCAAACAAGCGTGGCCGGGGTCCCATCCGGCGAATACCCTTCCTTTTCCTTTGCTCGTACTTGTTCCGCAGTCCAGGCGATGGGTGTGCCTGCTTTGTGTAGCTTGCCATCCACGAACATATCTTGGGGATAGTTGCCCAACTTGACTTCTAATAACTGATAGGTAGGGCCTTTAAAAGTGTCGATGGCTTTTTGCCACATCAAATCGGCCAGAATTTGGCAGGCCTCATCTTGCGAATCGGCGATGATGTTGACGCGCTCGAAGAAATCGGCATCACCCGGAAAGGTCTGGATTTTGGATTGGGCCGCGGACCCCGAAAGGGCCAGAGCCGTTTCCACTTTACCGGGAACATCGAAAAATTCCACCAACCTGCCTAATTTACGGAAATGGGCCAAATCTTCAGGGCTGAAATCCAACATACTGATACGGTGTCCAAAAACGCCTTCGCGTTCGTCGAACACGATCTCTTCACCGGGTTGTTCTTGAGTGATTGCAGTCAACCACTGCAAAGCCGCGGTCTCGTCCAGCCCAACGCCCAAACGCTGTGCGGATTCGATGATGCGTTGTAAATCAGCCGATGGAATTGAATCGTTCATCAGGTTTCCTCCAAAATTTGCACTGCTCACGGTGACTGTTTTATGCTGGCTTCAGCCAGCAATTGCCGAAAAATCTGGGCCTGATCGAGGGCATCTTGCAAGGCATTATGCGATAATGGGTGATCATCCAGATAGAATTTCGAGACCCTGCTCATGCTGGTTTGCTGCCAGGTAACCCCTTTTTGCCCCATGTAATAGGCTTTGATATCCAGGGCTTTGTGCCCAAAGGGATTATGCCCTAAAAATTGGTAAAAATAATCGTGGATAAACAGCCAATCGAAAGAGGCATTGAAACCCACAAAAATGGGTTGGTTTCCGGTTGGGATGACTTGCGCCAGCCAGTCAGCAAAACGGGTCATGGCATTTTGTGCGGGGACCCCATCCCTTTGGAGCTTGGCAAAATCCAGGCCGCTGACTTGCATGGCCTCCACGACAAAATTTTCGTTGACCGGTCGAAGTTCAATATAGAAGGTTTGGGCCGGCTCTTGCACCACGCAAGCCCCGATCGAGAGCAGAGAATAGGCTCGCGGGGTCGGCCCGGCGGTTTCAACATCCACGGAGATGTAAATTTCGCGGGGTTCGGATAGGTTCATGCCTTGATCTTACTAAAAATTGGACGAACCGGCAACCAATTATAAAATTTCCCTTTACTGATGCTGTTTAATTTCCCAAATCAACAAATTTCAGGTAACGCTGCGTGGCCCGGTTGAGATCGGTGTAGACTCCCCGATTCTGCGATGGCAGCAAAGCGGATAGTTGGTACATAATTTCATCAGCCATCCGCTGGCGCAGTTCACGCGTCACTTTTTCGCCGCAAGGATCCAAAGTAAAGGCCCGGCCCACGGTCACGTGAAAATCTACACGCTGCAAACGAGAAAATTTCTGCCGGTAGGTTTCATGCCCGTAACAGGCAATCGGCAATATGGGTGCTTTGCTGAGCAAAGCCAGCATCACCATGCCAGGGTGAGCGGGCAATAAATGTCCATGACCACTGCGCGTGCCTTCGGGAGTAACTACCAGAATATGCCCACGTTCCAAGACGGCTAAACTTCGTTTGATGGCCGTCAGATCCGCTTCGCCCCGATGAACAGGGATCGCGCCGTAAAGATCGAATAACCAACCCATGATGGGATTATCCCAGGTTTCAACTTTGGCGAACCCGGTCACCGGGCTGGCTTTTTGCAAACGCGGATAAATCAGGGGAACTTCCAGAAAGTTAATATGATTCCCTACCAGAATCAGCGGGCCGCGAGAGGGTATCTGCTTGATCTGCTCGGCATCCACCCGACAGAGCATCGAAGTTATCCCTCTGAAAGTGGCATTGACCAGGCGCTCGGTACGTGAAATTGGGGAGTAAGTGCTCATTTTTCAGGCAAACAAATCAGTTCAATTTGACGGGGCAGCAATTCTAAAGTCAGTTCTTTGCCATCGGTGCAGAGGGTTTCGCCATCTGCATGGGCAGGGAGCACGCCTTGAAGGGCGGTCACCCGCAAAGCAGCGGTGAGCACCCTTTGAATGGCAGGGTGTTCGTCTTGGGTGCCTTGCATAAACTTAGGGATCAGGCCAAAAATCTGCGGTCGGCTGACTTGACGGGCAATGCAGATATCCAACAAGCCATCATCAGAATGCCCTTGGGGCGCCATCATGAAGCCGCCGCCCATACGCCGCCCGTTCATAATCGAAACCATCAAGGCCGGGAGTTCTATTTGTTGCCCATCGAAAGCAATTTGCACCTGGGGAGCCTGAAAATAAAGAAAAATGGTTTTCAGGGCTGCTACCAGGTAAGAAGGAAAACCGTGCAGCCGTTTAAGTTTGAGAGCTTCGAACCCCACCACGGCATCGAAACCGATGCCCACACCATTGCCGAAATAGCGCCCCTGGGGGTACAGCCCGCCCGTAACTCGGCCCACATCGATGCTTTTACGATGATCATCGGCCAGGGCTTGGCAGCCTGCTTCCAATCCCGCAGGGATGTTCATGCTAAAGGCGAAGTCATTGCCGCGGCCCACACAAATCACGCCCAATGCTGGGGATTGGCCACCCCGCGCTTTGGCGGCCATCAGGCCATTGAGTACTTCGTTCAACGTGCCGTCACCCCCCGCGGACACCACCACATCAAAACCAGCTTGGGCGGCCTGTTGCGCCAACTCCGCGGCGTGCCAGGGGCGTTCGGTCAGGACAATTTCGTAATTCAATCCGTGATTACGCAACAAAGTTTCAATTTGCGTAACCGACTGGCCCCCCTCTCCGCGCCCGGAGGTGGGGTTGACAATAATTTTATAAGTCAGGCTTTGGGTCATGTTTGGGCACCTTTGCAGTAGTATCAGATTTTAGAATCGCAATGACATACAAGTTAAACCCCCATCCATCATTTGAGCTTCGCTGATTTCCAATTCGATGATGGGCAGGCCCAGGGTTTCGAGCTGCTCCCGGGTTTTGGGGAATCCCGCCGGGGTCAGAAGCACCCCGTTGATCCAGAGAGTATTGCAGGCATATTCTTCGGCAGGATCAACCTGAATTTGACGGAAACCATCCAAAGCCGGATGATCCCTGAAGGCCGCGCCGATCAGCAGGGTGTTTCCGCCAATCCAGTTGACACTCGACTTCAGGTGTAATCCCGCGCCCACAGGAATGGCTGCCCAGGTATTCCCGTACCTTTGCAGGATGCTGCCAAGCTGTTCGGCCCCGGCCCGGTTGGTGCGCTCAGAAATGCCGATGAAAAAATGCTGGCCCACCATGAGCACATCCCCGCCATCGAGGGTGCCGGGTGGCTGAATGCGGTCAATCTTACGGAATTGCGCCAGCACCGACTCAATGTGCTGTTGTTCACCATTCCGGGCTGCCGCGCCGGGGTTGGTGATCACCGCCACCTCCGGTGTGATCACGGCAACATCTTCTACAAAGTAGGCATCGGGGTACGCGGGCAGGGCTTCCAATTCGATGACCGTTAAGCCAAGCTGTTGCAAGGTTTGGGTGTAAGCGGCATGCTGCGCCAACATGCGCACATAATTGGGCGCGCCCAAGTGGGAGGTGGTGATCCCTTGGGCGAAGTTTTCACCGGGTTTACGGGTGATGGCAGTCGAAAACATTGTGTCTCCTTGATGAGGGAGTGGCCCGAGCCTATCGAATATCGCACACTTCGACAAGCTCAGTGTGCTCTCCGTTAGCAAAAATTTCGATTGAATGCGGATAACAAAAAACGCCCCGCAAGTGGTTTACAGGGCGTTATATTTTGTTATGGGGGGCTTATCCCGATAAAGCTTCATTGGATTGGTCGGAGGAAATGCCATTTTTCTGCCAGGGCACCCAGGCTAAAACGGTGGTGCCACCCATGGGTCGGGATGAAATTTCTACATCGCCGCCCACTTTACAGGCCCGACGTTCCATATTAGAAAGGCCATGTCCTAAGGCCGCATTTTGTTTGCGCACATCAAACCCCTGACCATTATCGGTCACTTCGAGCAAGGCGCGCTCATCGGTGGTCCACAGGTGTACTTCCGCTTTGCGAGCTTGGGCGTGCTTGGCCACATTCGCCAGGGCCTCCTGGCAGATGTGGAATAAGGCCAGAGCGTGTTCGCGCGGCAGTTCGGTCAGTTCATCGTTCGAAGTAATCAAATTGGCTTCTGCCAGCGTGTTAGCCCGAAATTCGGCCAACAAGCGCTGCAAACCCTGCTTAAGCGTTTCGTCACTGTGTAATTGACGGGGGTTCAAATCTAAAATATAAGCGCGCAAATCACGGATGGCATCATTTAACCCATCGATGCTTTGTGAAATTTTTGAACGGGCCAAATCGGGATCTTCCTCGATGGCCATGCGGGCATATTCCAAAGCCAGACCAACGCCATAAATCGATTGGATGATGCCATCGTGCAAATCCATGCCAATGCGTTCGCGTTCTTCCAGCACCGCTAAACGACGCGCTTGCCGGTGCAGACGGGCATTTTCGATGGCGGTACCAGCCCAGGCCCCGATGGCCTCCAATAAATTGATCTCCCGCTCCGTGAATTCGCGCGTATTCCGGCTAACTACTGTCATCGCGCCTACAACATCACGCCGCGCCATTAACGGAATGCAAGCCAGGCACTTGAACCCAGCATTCACCACCGCTTTGCGCAAAAAGCGCACATCCTGTTCCAGATTCATGCTCACCAGAACCTGCCCAAGTTGTGCGGCCCGGCCTACAAAACATTCGCCTAGCATAAAACGATCACGCGTCAAAAAGGCTTCGGCGGCCTCTCCGCGGTGCAGAGCCAAACGCAAGTTGTTTGTGCCCGATTCTCGTAGAAAAATCTCACCTGCCTCCACACCCAGGTACTTAATCACCCGGCTGAGAGTCTGGTCGAGAATTTCGTCGATCTGTAACGAACTGGCCAGCGTTCTCGCCAGATCATCGAGCAGCGAAAGGTCCTGATTGCGCTGTTCGAGCATGGCCGAAATATTTTTCACGCCACTATATAAACGCGCATTCTCAATGGCCACCGCGGCATAAGCCGCCAGGGTTTCGATGACACGCTCATCTTCTTCGGTGAATTCGGCCGCATTTTCTTTTTCGGTCAGGTAAATCTGTCCCAAAAGGCGATCCCCTGAGAGAATCGGAACGCCCAAAAATGAACGCATGGGGGGGTGGTGCGGTGGAAAACCAATCCCGCGCGGATCTTCATTCAGGTTAGCCACGCGCAACGTGCGGCGCTCTTCCTGCAAAGCACCAATCAGCCCCAGGCCGCGCGGCGGGTGATCCATTTTGGCAATATCTTCTGCGCTCATCCCAACCGGGATAAATTTAACTAACTCCCCATTTTCGTCCACCATCCCTATGGCTGCATAACGTGCGTTGGCTTGCTCACGAGCCAGATTGGTAATCCGCTCTAAAACCGCATTTCTTGATAAATCACGCACCAATTCCAAACTGGCCTGATGCAGCGCCGCCAGCCGGTCTTCAAGCTGCTCTCGGGTTAACGATATCATCAATTGTTCCTCACCATACCCCTATTTTACCCTAAAAAGATATGTTTGATAGTTTTTGCCAGTCATTCGCGCATAGATTAGGGCTGGACAAATTTGTTAGGATGAAAACATGACCGATCAACTTCAAAGCTCACGCATCCCCGGATTTTATAAGCTGACCCTTGACGAACGGCGCGCTGAACTGGCTTCACGAGGGTTTCTCACCCCTGAGAGCCTCGCCGCCCTGAGTGGAATCAACGGGCTCAGCCTCGAACAAGCCCAGCACATGATCGAAAACGTGATTGGCCTGTATGCCCTGCCGGTGGGCATCGGCCTGAATTTTTGCGTCAACGGGCGCGATGTGCTGATTCCGATGGTGGTCGAAGAACCTTCAATTGTGGCAGGGGCCTCCTTTATGGCGAAACTGACCCGAGAGAAAGGCGGCTTCACGGCCAGCACCACCCCGCCTGAAATGATCGGCCAAATCCAGGTTTTGGAGGTCGCCGATGCGCCCGCCGCCCGGCTGGCCCTGCTCGAAGCCAAAGATTCACTCCTGGCGGAGACAGCTGAAATCGACCCCGTGCTCAAAAAATTGGGTGGTGGCCCGCGTGACCTCGAAGTGCGGATCATTGAAAATTCACCGATTGGCGCTTTCCTCGTGGTGCATCTGATCTACGATGTGCGCGATGCGATGGGCGCTAATGCCGTGAACACCGCCTGTGAACGCCTGGCGCCGCGCCTCGAAGCGCTCACGGGTGGGCGCGTGCATTTGCGCATCCTCTCGAATTTGGCAGATCGCCGCCTGGCGCGGGCGCGCTGCACTATCCCGGTGGAGCCACTGGCCTTCGGAGATTTCAGCGGCGCGCAGGTGCGGGAGGGCATTATTGCAGCCTGGGCTTTCGCGGCTGCCGATCCCTACCGGGCAGCCACGCACAACAAAGGGATCATGAACGGTATCGACGCCGTGGTATTAGCCACCGGCAACGATTGGCGCGCCATCGAAGCCGGGGCACACGCTTACGCCGCCCGCAGCGGGCGCTACACCTCCTTAAGTACCTGGGGCCAGGATGCCGAGGGCAATCTGGTGGGTACACTGGAAATGCCGATGGCTGTGGGCATCGTGGGCGGTGCCACAAAAGTTCATCCGGGGGCGCGTGCGGCCCTGGAATTGATGGGCATCCAATCTGCGGCAGAGTTGGCGGAGATCATTGTTTCCGTGGGGTTGGCGCAAAATCTGGCGGCTCTTCGGGCGCTGGCTACGGAGGGCATCCAGCGCGGGCATATGAGCTTGCACGCCCGGCAGGTGGCGATTGCCGCGGGGGCCGCGGGCGTTCAAATAGAGCGTTTGGCGGAACAACTGGTGGCCGAGAAAACCGTGCGCAGCGACCGGGCCAGAGAAATTTTAGATTTATGGGAATCAAGCCCAAATTCCAGAAAATAGCTCCTTTGAAATCACAGATCAATTCACAACGAAACCATCAAATCCGATTGGCAGAAGATCCACAATTGATCTAGTCTAACGAGAAAATGAGGCCTATGAACACAGAAAGTAACTCGATCTTACTAAAACCTGCTCGTCCGGTGGGGATTGTAGGGTATGGCGCGTATGTGCCCCGCTATCGCCTGCCTGGGAAAGAAATCGCTCGCATTTGGACGAATGGTGTGGGTGGTACACCCATTTTGGAAAAATCAGTGCCGGGTTTCGATGAAGATACCGCCACGATGTCGATTGAGGCGGCCCGCAATGCGCTGGCGCGTGCCCAGGTTGATCCGGCGGAAATCCGGGCGGTTTGGGTCGGATCTGAATCGCACCCCTATGCCGTGAAACCGACTTCCACGATTGTGGCCGAGGCCTTGGGGATTGTGCCCCACACGCAGGCCGCCGATTGGGAGTTTGCCTGCAAGGCTGGTACCGAAGCGATGGTCGCCGCCATGGGTCTGGTGGGTTCGCAGATGGCGAATTATGCCCTGGCGATTGGCATGGATACAGCCCAAGGCCGTCCCGGTGATGCCCTGGAATATACCGCTGCTGCTGGAGGGGCTGCCTACATATTAGGNNATCAAGCATGGTTTGCTGGTGCCGCGCATTGGCAATACTTATTCCGGGGCGGCAATTATTGGTTTGACGGCCATTTTGGATGTCGCCAAACCGGGCGACCGCATTTTGATGGTTTCGTTTGGCTCCGGGGCGGGATCGGATGCTTTTGGCCTGCGCGTGACTGAAAAGATCACTGAACGGCAAAAGCGAGCCATCACTACCGAGCAATATATCGCACGCCG
>DOTA01000048.1 GCA_003513015.1 Chloroflexota bacterium | reverse complement strand
CGCGCCGGAATAGCCAAAGACATCCGGCAGCCAGAGAATGCGGCTATCGACATTCAATTCATCCTTGAAAAAGCTGCGGCCATACATGATCTGACGGATGAGGCTCTCGCCGCTGGTCAGGTTGGTGTCGGCTTCAACCCACATACCGCCATCCGCGATGACTTTTTGGCTGGCTACCGCAGCTTTGAAGCGCTGGTAAATCTCCGGATAATGCTNNAGTTCGGGGTCAATCAGCAGGGAAGTTTCCATCAGCGCTTCGTGAATTTCGGCGGCGCGCAGGCTGAGCGGGTCAAGGCGCTGGCTCAATTCGAACAGGGTGGTGAAATCGAGGGCGGCCTGATAGATTTCCTCGCGCCAAATGCCAAAGGTGGAGGACTTTATCATGGTTTGAGTCACCCCAGGTTCCGGAACAGATTCCACGCCCGCGGGGTAGGGGCCGTCACCCACGGTAATTCGTCCGTGCCCCGCGTAGGATTCCATCAAAATATCATAGCGATCGCCCGTTTTGGCGGACATGGCGATGGTTAGCTCTTTGTGGCCCCAGCCTAGAGAGCCGGCAGCGCGGCCATTAATCCAGATCAGGCTTTCCTGCCCGCCCGGATCAAAGCGGATGACTACGCGTTGGCCTTCCGCTTCCGCGGGAATGGTAACGATGGTTTTAAACCAGCCATATTCCCATTTGGCACCCCAAGGCGTGCCCACCGGCATGGCCTGAAAAGAGTTTTGGGTAACCTGATGGGGCGTCAGATGCTCGGTGGTTGTGAAGCCGCTAAATTCCACATTTTCTAAGGGGCGGTAGCAGGCCTCCCATAAGGCGGTTTGCCAGCGCTCGAGGCGGTGTTTCCACTCAATTGTTAATACCATTGTGATGTTCTCCTGATTCGATTATGATTTTTAGTTTAGCTTGCTGGATATTTCATTCCAGTTCCAAGAATAGATTTACGGCATCCGGATCGAAATAATTTTCGGCTCCTGCTTGGATAAAGGCCCGCGCATCTTCTCGCTTCCATCCAGGGCGATAGGTTCGATCGGAGGTGAGCGCGTCAAAAGTATCTACGACCGAGAAGACCCGGGCAGCCAGTGGAATTTCTAAGCCTTTTAATCCTCTTGGATAGCCTGTGCCATCCCATCTTTCGTGATGGCAGTAAGGGATATCCAAGGATTTTTCGAGAAATGGAATCTTTGAGAGCATTTCATAGGCAAAAACCGGGTGCATACGCATAATGCGCCATTCATCATCTGAAAGGGGGCCGGGTTTTAATAGAATATAATCGGGGATACCCATTTTCCCAATATCATGCAAGATGGCTCCTCGCCGAATATAAACGAGTTCGGATTCGGGGATGCCAATATTTTTTGCCAGAGCAAGCGTCAAATCTACAACCCGTTTGGAATGACCATCCGTATTCGGGTCGCGTAAATTTAGGGCACGCGACCAGCCTTCGAGCGTTTCATCGTATGCCGCCAGTAATTCCTGGTTGAGAAGTTCAATTTGCTTTTGGTCTTCCTTCCGCCCAGTGATGTCGCGCGTAACCGAAAGGATACAGGCTTCGTTGTTGAACTCGATGATTTTGGCAGACATTAATCCGATGCGAAAGCTGCCATCCTTGGCCTGAAATTTGGCTTCCAGGTTCGTAACCTCCCCTCTTTCCCGTAGACCTTTCACCAAACATGCTCGATCAGCCGGACTAGTCCAGATATCGAGTTCAAGGGAAGTCTTGCCGATAACATCAGCGGGGGCATATCCCATGATTTCAGTAAACCCCTGGTTGATCTCAAGATAAAGCCCGTCAGCTAAGCGGTTGATATTAATTGAATCGGGGGAGGTGTGAAACGCGGTTGAGAATTTTTTCTCCGATATCCGTAACTCCGATTGAATCCGTTCTTTTTGGGTAATATCCCGAACCGCAGTTGCTCGCAGCTGAATTCCGTTAACCTCGACTGTTCGAGCCATAACTTCAACGTGAATGATCCCGCCGTCTTTGTGCAAACCGAAGATTTTATAAGGTTCTAACTTGTTTGTTCGAATCGCATCCCAGACCTGATCTTGCGACTCTGGCGCGATAATGAGCATTACCGATTGACCAATCAATTCCTCGCGGGGATAGCCAACCAGGTTTACGAATTGATCGTTCATATCAACGATAATCCCATTTTCCGTGAGGATAATGCCCTCAAAGGTGGTTTCAGCGAACAAGCGGAAGCGTTGTTGGCTGGCAATTAAAGCATCTTCAATTTTTTCTAATTGCATAATTCGCTGTTGCAGTTTCTGCAACTCTTGAAGTAGCTCTGCCTTGGTTTTATTTTGATCGCTCATCGTGGGCCTCACAAGATTAGCTAATTTTAGGCTTTTGTTCCCATCTGCCAACTTACCAGATATTCACCCAGGGGATGCGTTTTTTGCTCAAGAAATTCTTCCACCTGCCACATTCCGGGCAAATCCAATTCTTTTGCGGTCCATTCGAAATGACACATGGCAATCCCCAGATCAACCCGTTGGAGATCACATAGCTGGAGAATACGTTTGATAAGATCATCGCGATATCCTGGGGTTCTTTGTAGATAAAAACGCCAAGCATTATTGAAAGATACGATCCGCCAGGGTTGCTTATTGGAGGCAGACGGAGATAGTCGGACCATTTCCAGCGGGACAGCATATTTACCGGCTTCATTCGGCAACAAAGGAACACCCATGGTGTAATTATGGAAGAGTTCTTGCCAGGGTAAGCGCTTATGTGCGGTGGCAACCTGGCTCACCAGACCTTTTCGTTTGCGATTGGGATCGGCAATTTCTCCGATGGCAACGACTGCGGGCATTTGCTCATTTTCTTTGAGGCCAATTTTCTCGGCAAACCGGCTCTTCGTGAAGGTGCCTCCCAGCCAACAGGTGCCCAACCCAAGCGAAGTTGCATACAAAATAATACGCTCGAACAAATAACCAAAATCTTCCAGATCGTGAGCAGAGGGAACCATTGCCCCGATGATGTAAGCTGGCGCATTTTTGATGAAGCCATAGGTACCCAAACCATGCAGCGCTTTCTGATCATCGGCGGTTGCGGCGACGAGATCAAACCGGGCTTTTGAACCAAATGGCGCTGGCTGCAACGAAGCAATGAAATCCCGCAGTTTTTGAAGGGTATCATCTTCGATAGGCTGCCTTTTGTAGGCACGGCAAGAATATCTCTTCTGGATAGATTCAACAATAGATCGGTTATTTTTCATGCCCGATATTATAGATCAGAAGTATCAGAAGATGCTGTTTTCTGAGAATTTTCTCTGGGTTTGGTTTGCTTCACATAAAATGATTTTCTCACACTCGATAAGGAAAATGCAAACAAAATCATCAAATCGCATTGACATCCTTGCATAAATTTGCTAATATTTCCATAGAACAAACATAAATGAACATAAAATGAACATAAACGAAACTCCGCTAAAAATCGAACGCCACGATCAAATTCAAAACCTACTCAAAGATCGCGGGCGCGTCACCGTGCAGGAACTCAGCAGCCTGTTCAGCGTTAGCGAGGCCACCATCCGGCGGGATTTGGAAGAACTTGATGGTCAGGGTCGCCTGCGGCGCACGCACGGCGGCGCGGTCCAGGCCATAAAAGCGCCCAAGGAACCCCCGATCGTACAGCGTATCGGCGAACAATCCGACCAAAAAACCCGCATCGGTCAGGCCGCCGTGGAACGCATCCAGCTTGGGGAAACCATCTTTTTGGGCAGTGGTACCACCATTGTTGAAGTCGCTCGCAACCTGCCACCAAACATCAAACTAACCGTCATCACCAACTCGCTGCCCGTGGTCAACGAATTGGCGACCCACCCAGGCATCGAATTAATCGTCATCGGCGGTATGCTGCGCCAGAGCGAACTTTCGATGGTTGGACACGTGGCCGAGCAAGCACTGCGCGAGCTTCGAGCTGACAAAGCCTTCATTGGCATGTATGCCATCGACGTAGAATGCGGTTTCACCAATGATTACCCCCCTGAAATTCTCACTGACCGGGCCGTAATGGGCATCGCTCAGCAACTCATCGTGCTGGCCGACCACAGCAAATTTGGCCGAGTCAGCACCATGCTGGTGGCTCCAGTCACCGCCGCCCACACCATCATCACAGACCGCACAACCCCGCAGGAGATCGTCGAGCAACTGCGGGAACGCGGCGTTCGAGTTATCCAGGCCTAACTAACCATGCTCCTGCAAAATTACCGACCCCAATCTCGTTTGCAAGTCAAAACCAGCCAAATCGAGCGCCCGCGCTTCCCCGTGATCGACGCCCATAACCACATCGGCACCGCTTTCGGCGGTTCGTGGATCAACCGTCCCGTTAGCGATTTTCTCGCCAATCTCGATCAAGCTGGCGTGCGTGTTTTTGTCGATCTAGACGGTGGTTGGGGAGAATATATTTTGCGGCAGCATCTCGATCATTTCAAAGCCGCCGCGCCAGACCGCTTTGTTCACTTTGGCGGCGTGGATTGGTCGCGTTGGGCTGATATGGGTGATCAATTCCCGAAGTGGGCGGCTCAACGTTTGCGCAAACAAGTTCAGTGGGGTGCTCAAGGACTGAAAATCTGGAAAGGCTTTGGATTAAAGGTGCGCGACCCTAAAGGAAATCTCGTGCCCGTAAACGACCCCCGGCTCTCCCCTTTGTGGGTGACCGCCGCTGAGTTAGGGATTCCCGTGCTCATTCATGTGGCTGACCCCGTGGCCTTTTTCGATCCACTCGATGAGCACAACGAACGCTGGGATGAACTACAAGGCAACCTCGAATGGCACTTCCCCAGTCCGCCCTACCCCGCTTTTATGACGATTATGGAGCAGCTTGCCAATCTGGTGCTCAACCATCCCCAAACCACCTTCATTGGGGCGCACGTGGGCTGCTACTCCGAAAACCTGGTCTGGGTAGCCGCTTTGCTCGACCGCGCCCCAAATTTCCACGTGGATATTTCAGCCCGCATCTCCGAGTTGGGCCGCCAACCCTACTCCGCCCGGTGTTTCTTCCACAATTACGCCGACCGCATCCTGTTTGGCACTGACATGGGGCCGAACCCTGAAGCCTACCGCGTTTACTACCGTTTTCTCGAAAGTGATGATGAATACTTCAATTACGGCACCAGCGAAATCCCCGGGCAAGGCCGCTGGTACATATACGGTTTAGCTTTGCCCGATGATATTTTGGAAAAAGTCTATTTCCGCAATGCCCAACGTTTACTGGGCATCGAAGGCTAAACCCAAATGATCGAAATCGAATTTTCCATGATAACCGATGAAGCTGATGAATTAGAGGGTTTGCGCACCCTGTTGCAGTCTTTCGAGCGCAACGAGCGCCTCAAAGTTCAGCTAAACAACATTGGCTGGGAACAAGCCTGGAGCACTTTGCTGGTAAATGCTTTGCACAGTAAAGGGCCGCATGTTTCTCAAGTCGGCTCCACCTGGAGCAACACTCTCGGTGCCATGGAAGCGTTAAGAGCCTTCTCAGCCAGTGATCTAAAAACGCTGGATGCGCCCGAAGCTTTTGTGCCGCTGTCCTGGCAGAGCGCCGCTCTGGGCAGCGATGAACGGGTATGGGCCATCCCCTGGACAGCTTACACCTTCATTTTGGTGTACCGGCGTGATCTATTTGCCAAGGCCGGGTTGGATGAAAACTCCGCCTTGGCCACGGCCACTGCCTTGCAGCAAACCCTGGCACGGCTGCAAACCAGCGGTGTAAAAATTCCTTGGGTTTTTCCGACACCCAAAAATAACCCGGATTTGATCCACATCGCGGCCAACTGGCTATGGGCCGCCGGCGGCGAATTTGTCAGCGGAAATGGCAAACAGGCCTTGTTTGCACAACCGGAAGCGCTGCAAGGTTTTCGTACTTTCTTCGAGCTGTTTCGCTATCTACCTGCTTCAATCCAAGGTTTCGATTACGATCAGTGTAACCAGCTATTTGCCAGCGGCAAAACCGCCGCTGCTATTTTGGGGGCGGATGATGCCATCAGCCTATGGAAAGATGCCAGAACGGCCAAGGTTGTGCGCGAAAACCTGGCCGCAGCCGTACTCCCTGGGATCCCTTGGGTGGGTGGCGATAACCTGGTGATTTGGAAACATGCCCTTGGGTCTAGTGGCAGCGCCGCTTTGAGCCTGGTGAAATATCTGACCGATTGCCAGACACAACTTCAATATGCTCAACTGC
The DNA here is from genome assembly GCA_003513015.1 of Chloroflexota bacterium. Classification (GTDB taxonomy): domain Bacteria; phylum Chloroflexota; class Anaerolineae; order Anaerolineales; family UBA11858; genus UBA11858. The sequence continues at coordinate 7,383 of DOTA01000048.1, read as the reverse complement.
ATAATTCATTGCCGGTTAGAGATGATGCCTTGAGCGCCTTTCTAGATAATCTGCCGCCGTTTTCGCAAGTGATCAAAGACACCTTCCAGCGCGGGCGGACGCATGCCCCCATCCAATTATGGAGCCGAATCGAACACCAGTTGGGTATGGCTCTGAATCAGATTGCCGCGCAAGTGATCGCTGCCCCCAAAGGTGATCTTGACGCGATCATCCGGGCAAGACTGGAACCCCTGGCCGAGCAAATGAATATGCTGCTAAAAAATTAGCCAATGAAATTGGAGAGACCCCATGAGTAAGCGAGGTCAACACACGCTGAACGAAATCCTGAGCCAAACAGCCGCCTGGGCGCAAGCCCTCGAAGTGGTGGAATCCCACCGGGATGCGATTACCCAACTAAGGAAAGCGCACCCTGAAATCCGGGCATTATTCACTGGCTGCGGGTCGACATACTATCTCTCCTGGGCAGCGGCCTCCCTGTTTCAGCAATTAACCGGACGCGGGGCGCGTCCCTTCCCCGGCGGAGAGTTGATCCTGTATCCCCAAACCGCCTACGAAACGGATACGCCCGCGCTGATGATAGCGATCAGCCGTTCGGGCACCACCAGCGAAACAGTGGCCGCGGTGCAGAAATTTCAGGCGGCGGGGCGCGGCCCAGTGGTGGCAATCACAAATTATGCGGATACCCCGCTGACGGCTGCCGCGGATGTGAGCCTCGTCATCTCTGCCGGGCAAGAGCAGAGCGTGGCACAAACCCGCTCGTTCGCCTCGATGTATGTGGCAGTCACGGCGTTTGCCGCGCTGGCTGCCGGGCGCAAGGATTTACTGTCGCAGATGCAAGCCTTGCCCGTTTTGGGTGAGCAATTGATTGAAAAATATGAGGCGCTGGCCCGCTCGCTGGGCGAAAATCTGGTGCTGGATCGTTTTTACTTTTTGGGCAGCGGGCCGCGCTACGGGCTGGCTTGCGAGGTCAACTTGAAGATGAAAGAGATGACCCTGACGCACAGCGAGCCGTTTCACTTTTTTGAGTTTCGCCACGGCCCGATGTCGATGGTTGGCGAGAGCGCGGCCGTGATTGGGTTGCGTTCGTCGGTCAACGCCCGGCACGAGCAAACCGTTTTAGATGAGATGCAGGCAATGGGTGGGCAAGTGCTCTCTTTGGGCGAAGCCGAGGCGGATGTTTGTTTCGAGAGCGGCTTGCCCGAAGAAATCCGCAATGTGTTGTATTTGCCGGTTTTGCAATTAATGGCCTATTACCGGTCAATGGCTAAAGGCTTGGACCCAGACCAGCCCAAAAACCTAAATGCTGTTGTGACATTAAATTTGGAGAATTTGTAACCGGCAGATTACCCGTTTTTAATTGAAATATACTGAAATCAACGCTAGCGAGGTTCTTGTAATATGAAATTATTTACTTACATTAATCACCAGCAAAAATCTTTGGGGGTAGAAAATGATGGCATCGCGGTTGACTTGAGAGAGGCTCATGCCTGGTATGCCCGCGAGACTCAGGAGTTTCTCTTCCCTTCAGTTGACACTACAAAGGATCTACTGGCTTTGATCCGCTATGGCGAAGCTGCCTGGCTGGGGCTAGAGAAGCTCATGAATTGGCTAGCTGATCAAAATATGCCTTTACCAGAAAGCATTCGTTTGCAACTCGAAAATCTCAAATTCTCAGCACCAATTGAAAATCCCAGCAAAATCGTTTGTGTTGGCTTGAATTACCGGGATCACTGCGAAGAAACCGGAACACCTATCCCTGAGAAACCGATCTTCTTTTGCAAATTCCCATCTTCCATTATTGGCCCAGATGATGCAGTTAGCTGGCCGCCCAAAAGCAGTTCCCAGGTAGATTACGAAGCCGAATTGGCAGTGGTTATTAAAAAAAAGTGCAAAGGAATTCCGCCAGAACAGGCTGGGGATTATATTGCCGGCTATACTATGCTTAATGATATCAGCGCTCGAGATGCACAATTTGCAGATGGACAGTGGATCCGCGGGAAATCATTCGATACATTTTGTCCGTTTGGGCCTTATATCGTAACCTCAGACGAGGCGGGGGACGCCAATAATTTATTTATTCGATGCCGGTTGAATGGGGAACTGGTGCAAGACTCTAACACCAACAAAATGATTTTTAAGATACCAGAATTATTGAGTTATCTCTCACAGACCATCACTCTGGAACCTGGAGATATCCTGTCTACGGGAACCCCTCACGGAGTTGGGTTTACGCGCAAACCCCCGTTATATCTAAAGCCCGGCGACCAAATGGAAGTCGAAATCGAAAACTTGGGTGTGCTAAAAAATCGCGTTGCGTGAAAGGGTTAGAGATGTTGCTCAGTGAATATCGCCCAAAATCGGCTCTACAAACCAAAACCACTCTCATTACAAAACCGCGCTTTCCCGTGATTGATGCGCACAACCATTTATCTGGAACGTTTGGAGGGGGTTGGGATCAGCGTCCCCTGCCTATGTTATTAGATCGGCTTGACGAGGCTGGGGTCCAGGTATATGTAGATTTGGATGGGGGCTGGGGAGAGGATGTACTGCGAAGCCATCTAGATTATTTCAAAATGCCTGCCCCCGAACGCTTTGCAGTTTTTGGTGGGGTAAATTGGAGCGCTTGGACTGAGCATGGTGACAATTTTCCAGATTGGGCAGCCAAGCGCTTGCAGGTGCAGAAAGGTTGGGGAGCCCAGGGAGTGAAGATCTGGAAGCCTTTTGGGTTATCGGTACGAGATCACCTGGGGGTATTGGTTTCTGTTGATGACCCTCGCCTGGAACCAATCTGGAAGACTGCAGGGGAACTAGGATTGCCCGTGCTCATCCATATTGCCGACCCTGTAGCTTTTTTTTGGGATTTAAATCCCCAAAATGAGCGCTGGGAGGAACTTCAAGCCCACCCAGATTGGCATTTTCCGGCCCCACAATTTCCAACATTTGAATTCATTCTGCAATCCCTGGCCAATCTCGTATCCAAATATCCAGCGACCACATTCATCGGTGCTCATGTTGGTTGCTACGCTGAAAATCTGGATTGGGTTGGCAATCTCCTGGATCGTTGCCCAAATTTCTATGTGGATATTGGAGCACGTATCCCCGAATTGGGCCGTCAACCCTACACCGCTCGAAAATTTTTCATCAAATATGCCGATCGGATCTTGTTTGGAACTGACATGAGCCCGGATCTGGATAGCTACCGGATTTATTACCGATTCCTGGAAAGTGATGATGAATATTTCAATTATGACAATGAAGAGCCGCCAGGCTCAGGGCGTTGGCGCATTTATGGTTTGTATTTACCCGATGATGTTTTGAAAAAAGTATATTTTCAGAATGCCCATCGCGTAATCTTGCGAAATGAATAATCACATATCTATTTGGTGATGTACAACTTTTCATTAAATATTTTGCAGATCCAAGATTTGCGCCTCGATGAAAGGAGGCTGCCCGGAACAAAAATATTTGTATTTCCCCAGAGTTTTATATTTCGCTCAGTGAATCGTTAAAATAAAGGAGAATCGATCATGAAGAAAATGCTATATGGGATCATCCTGCTGGCTATCATAGCAGTGCTTGTGGCTTGCGGTGGTCAAGACAAAACCGGAACCGATCAAGCTAGTGATGGTGCCGCGCCCAAAGAGGAAAAAATTACATTGCGACTCTGGTCGCACCAAAATGCCGCATTTCAGGCTGGAAATGAGGCGATCATCGCAAAATTCATGGAACAGAACCCGAATATCGAAGTTAAATATGAAACGTTCGAATACGATCTGTTTATCCAAACCCTGCAAACCTCTATGCCAGCAGGAACAGAGGCAGATGTTATCGAAATGTTCGGTACCTGGGTTTGTTCCTATGCCGATGGCGGACGCCTGTCGCTGCTTCCAGACAATTTGATGACCTACGGTCAGGCTCAAGAGTTGTTTTACCAGGCTCCCCTGGATGGCTACTACTGTGACAATAAGCTTTATGGTTTGCCCCAGGAATTCAACCTCGAAAACGGAGGATCCCTGGTCAACCCGGCCCTCTTTGAAGCTCATGGTGTTACCTACCCCCCCCAATGGACCGATTTTGCATCCATGATCGCCGATGCCAAGAAAATGACGGAATTTGATGGCGATATCATGACCCGGGCAGGTTTCAACTATGTGACTGGTGATGGCTTATCGTTTGCATTCTTCGCCGCGATTTTGCAGCAAGGTGGCTCTTACTTTGCTGATGATGGGATGCACTTCAATTTCGACACACCCGAGGCCCGGAACGCCCTTCAATTATTGGTCGATATGGCTCAAAAAGATCAGATCGTTGATCCAGTTTTATTCAACGATGAATCAAACTGGGTGGGCGACTCGTTTTTTGCAGGAAATGTAGCGATTGGTTTTGTAGGCTCTTGGGCCGCTGGCGAAGGCATGATCAACTACCCCGATATGGTTTTTGATTACGTTGAAATTCCTCCTTATTTTGGCACAGAAAACCGATTTGCAGCTGACTCGGGCTGGGGCAAAGTTGTTTCTGCCAACACCAAGTATCCCGAAGAAGCCTGGAAACTGGCAATGTTTATGACCGCCGAAAAAGAGAACGCACTCCTTTGGAACAGCAACACTTCAACCATTCCAGCTCTAAAAAGTTTGGTGGAGAGTCCAGAAGAATTGCTGGCCCACGCTCCGTTCTTAAAAGCTACTTTCAACCTGTTGCCACACGGCCAGTTTATTGGCGACTTGACAGATCGTGATCAGATTTTCTACGAAATCCTCTACCCTCATATACTAGACGCCCTACAAGGAGTTGTCAGCGTAGACGAAGCCTTAATGAGCATCAATACCGAAGCCAATGCTGTAGTTGATTCCCGCTAAAACCAACCAATCGTGGGGTGATCGTCAAGATCACCCCACTCCCCTTTCAAGAGGCTTAAATGGATAATCCGACAATTCTTGCAAAACAGAATAAGGGGAAGAGTAAATTTTCGGCACTCGAGCGGGTCAAAAATAAATTTGTCACGCGCAGCCTAACGCCCATTATGCTCTACATGCTATTTTTTTCATTACTCCCGATGGTTTGGGCCGTAGTCTTGGGTTTTTTCGATTATTCCCCCATCCGAGCAGGTAGTAGTTTTTTGGGGCTGGGTGGTCAAAATCCATTCATCGGTCTGGATAATTATCGGGCTATGTTTTTAGATACACAACCAGCCCGGGTTTTTCGCAGCGCCGTCGTAAATACTTTTATGTTTGCTCTTTTGGTATTACCGATCAACCTGGCCATCACTTTGCCATTAGCCGTCATCATCGAAAGTATTCACGAACGATTTAAAGGATTTTTCCGGGCAATTTATTTTATGCCCACGATCAGTTCTTCCGTCGCGGTAGCCGTGATGTGGGGATATATCTATCACCCACAGCAAGGTTTGCTAAATTCCATCATTCGTGCAGTCGGCCTGACCCCTCCTAAAGCCTGGTTGACAGACCCCAGTGCCGTGTATTTTGGCATCCCCTTAGCCATGATCGCAGTGATTATTGCTTACATCTGGCAAGATTTTGGCTATAACCTGATTCTCTTTATCGCCGCACTACAAGGGATCCCGCGTGAAATTCAGGATGCCGCCCGCGTGGATGGAGCAAATGCCTGGAACACTTTTTGGCGAATTACATTGCCTTTGTTGAAACCAACCCTACTCTTTGTCTGTGTGTTAACCATGCTTTCATCATTACAAGTGTTTGTGATCTTTGATGTAATGACAAATGGCGGCCCTCGCAACCAAACAACCCCCCTCGTTATGAGCATCTATCAAAATGCTTTTCGCTACCAAAATATGGGCTGGGCTGCGGCCATTTCGATGGTACTGTTTTTGATCATTTTGTTTGTCACGATCGTCCAGTTCAAGGTTTTGCGCACCGATTGGGAGTACTAATTCATGGAAACATACTCAATATCTACCTCTGGTAAGCAAAATAAATTTTCCATAAAACGGTTGTTTTCCCAAAGTTTTGCATACCTGATATTAATTTTTGGCACATTAGTTACACTGGTACCCTTTATTTGGGTAATTTTTACTTCATTAAAGCCAGCCAGTGAGATCATTCGTATTCCGCCAACCTTCTTTCCGGAGACCTGGACGTTAGATAGTTATCGTACGATTTTCACCGATCCGCATGTTCCCCTGGCTCTTTTTTACTTCAATAGCTTCTTTGTTGCCACTTTTCGGGTAGTTATTACTATTTTTACCAGCACTCTGGCAGGGTTTATTTTTGCTAAGTATAAATTTGGGGGGAAAGATGCCATCTTTGGCTTTATTCTAGTGCAATTGATGATCCCATTTCAGGTGGTCATGATCCCCGGCTACTTGATCCTGGTTAAGCTGCATCTTGTAGATTCTCTATGGGGTTTGATCATTCCATCTATGGTGGATGCCTTCGGGATTTTCTTGATGCGCCAATTCATTGAGGGCATCCCCTCTGAATTAATGGATGCTGCCCGCATTGATGGTTCATCTGAATTTGGAATCTATTGGCGGATTATCTTGCCACAATTGGGGTCGGCTATTGCAGCTCTCGGGATTTTTACTTTTATGGGAACCTGGAATGATTATCTTTGGCCTCTGATAGTGATCACCACCCACGAAAAAAGAACGCTGCCCTTGCTGCTCACCTGGTACAACTCTCAGCATGGCACACGCTACGATCTAACCATGGCAGCCTCAATCCTTGTGCTACTGCCGATCTTGATTGTGTACGCTATTTTCCAGCGCCGTTTTGTGCGCGGCATTACGATGACAGGGTTCAAATAAACCCCAGTTTGTCAGAAGGTTCGGTCAAAGGAGCTTAAGATGCGTGCAATTATTTGGAATGGCCCACGCCAGATGGATATCAGCGATGTGCCGATGCCAAAACCAAAAGCTGGAGAGGTGTTGATCAAAGTCCATTCCGTCGGAATTTGCGGAAGTGAGTTATCCGGTTTTCTGGGTGAGAATAGCTTACGGATTCCTCCATTAATTATGGGACATGAATTCTCTGGGATTGTCGCTCAGTTAGGGGGTCAGGTCACGCGTTTCAAAACAGGAGATGGCGTTGTCGTCAATCCCTTGATCACCTGTGGAGAATGTTTTTTCTGCTCGCGAGGATTACAAAATTTGTGTAAACAACGACAACTCATTGGCGTCCATACCCCGGGTGCTTTTGCCGAATATGTGAGTGTGCCAGAAGCCAATTGCCTGCCCATTTCTCCCACCGCATCCAGTTTGTTGCTCAATTCGCTGGCAGAGCCCATGGCGTGCGGCGTTCGAGCCATCCGAGTGGGCGGCGTGCAGCCAGGAGATCGGGTTATGGTGCTGGGAGCTGGAACCATCGGGTTATTCGCCATGATTGCCATAAAGGAAGCGGGGGGAAC
>DOTA01000025.1 GCA_003513015.1 Chloroflexota bacterium | reverse complement strand
GCGCGGCTTGATGGCTGATCCATCAGGACGCATCATCCCACTTCCCATCCGCTCGAACTTCCGTGAAGGGTTGACCGCCCTGGAATACTTTATTTCAACTCACCGTGCCCGTAAAGGCCTGGCCGATACCGCCCTGCGTACCGCCGATGCCGGTTATCTGACCCGCCGCCTCGTTGATGTGGCGCAGGATATTATCGTCAATGATGATGATTGCGGCACGGATAATGGTATTTTTATCCGCCGTGCAGATGACGTCGCCGGACAATCGCTGGGCAGTCGCCTTTATGGCCGAGTCTTGGCTCAACGGATTGTCGATCCTGAAACAGGCGAAGTTGTGGTCGAAAAAGGTGAATTCCTCGACCGTGAAGAAGTTCGTAAAGTTGTCACTACGGGTGTGGACAAAGTAAAAGTTTATTCTCCGCTCACCTGCGAAATGGATCATGGTATTTGTATCAAGTGCTATGGCATGGATCTTGGCCGCGGCCGCCATGTTGAAGTTGGTTCTGCAGTTGGGATTGTTGCCGCCCAATCTATTGGTGAGCCGGGTACGCAGTTGACCCTGCGAACCTTCCACACGGGTGGTGTTGCTGCCGGCGGTGACATCACCACCGGTCTCCCCCGTGTTGAAGAACTTTTCGAAGCTCGCCGCTTGCCAAAAGGTGAAGCCGTTGTTTCCGAGATTGCGGGTGTTGCCAATATCGAACAATCAGATCGCTATAGCGACATCCGCATTGTGCGTGTCGTTCACAGTGAAATGATGAGCGATCGCTACGAAATCCCTGCTGGTTGGAAGATCGCCGTTGCCGATGAAGGTGAAGTCTCTGCTGGTGATGTGATCGCCTCAATGGAAAATGAAAACACCGTTGTGGCCAATAACGCCGGGCGCGTGCGCATCGAGGATAACAAAGTAATTGTTTCCTACGAAGTCCGCGATGAAGAAGAGTACTCGATTCCCTCCAATTCGCGTATTACCATCCAAAATGGCGAGCACGTTGAACCGGGGCAGCCCCTCACCGAAGGCTCGCTGAATCCTCACAACATCTTGCGCATTAATGGGCGCCAGGCTACCCAAATGTACCTGCTTACCGAAGTGCAGCAAGTCTATCGCTCCCAAGGGCAGAACATTCACGATAAACATTTCGAAGTCATCATTCGCAAAATGATGTCACGCGTACAAATCACACACCCTGGCAGCACCGAATTCCTGCCCGGAGATCTGGTCGACCGCCTGGTTTTGCGCAAAATCAACGAAAAATTGCTCAGCGAAGGCAAACAGCCTGCCAAATTCATCGAAACCTTGCTAGGTATCACCAAAGCCTCCCTCAGTACCGATTCGTTCCTTTCGGCTTCATCCTTCCAGCACACCATCAAAGTGCTGGCAGGCGCGGCGATTGCCTCAACTGAGGACCCGCTGTACGGTCTGAAAGAGAACGTCATCATTGGTAAGTTGATCCCCGCGGGAACCGGCTTCGAGCGAGGTCGTTTTGATGTTGCGCCCGTGGCAACCTCTGGTGATAGCGCCGAGGTGATTGTTGACGTAACTGGTGATACCGATCTCGATGGCGAACTTCTGGATTTGTCCGATTTTGACGATGACGATGATACCGATCTGATCGATCTGGATGATGAAGATATCGAAGATTTGATCGATTTCGATGATTTCGATGACGATGACGACGACGGTGATGATGATTAACCCCTCGGTTTGATCCGCACATCCCCTCACCCACTAAGGGCGAGGGGATGTTTTTATTAATCCTGCTTCCTCAGAAAATCCGATTGATCCCCGAATTTTTGGCCAACCTTTTTTCTCAGCATGTTATAATTTGCCGCACATCTGTTTCAAATACGCGTAGATCGAACTCCCAGGGGGTGGTAAAACCACATGATCCGCGCAACAGTAATAAAGTTAATCCCAGCTTATTGGAGAAGAGTTAATGGAAGTTGGTCTGGTACGCAAAATTGATATCGATCAAGAAATGCAGCAATCTTATCTGGATTATGCCATGAGTGTGATTGTCTCGCGCGCCTTGCCCGATGCCCGCGATGGCCTCAAGCCTGTGCATCGCCGTATTTTGTACGCCATGCACGATATGGGCATGCGATCCAATACACCCTATAAAAAGTCTGCCCGTATTGTTGGCGAAGTATTGGGTAAATATCACCCGCACGGCGATATGGCCGTTTATGAATCCATGGCCCGCATGGCCCAAGATTTCTCTATGCGCTACCTTTTGGTGGATGGTCAGGGAAACTTCGGCAGCGTAGATGGCGATTCCCCGGCGGCCATGCGCTACACCGAAGCCCGCATGGCTGCCCTGGCCGATTACATGCTGGCCGATATTGCTAAAGCCACCGTTAATTTCTCGGCTAACTTTGACGATTCCCTGGTAGAGCCGGAGGTGCTGCCTGCCGCGGTGCCCAATTTGCTGGTCAACGGTATCACGGGCATCGCCGTAGGCATGTCTACCAGTATTCCACCACACAACCTCGGCGAAGTGATCGATGCCCTAGTTCACATGCTCGAAAATTGGGACAAACTCGATGACATCAATATCGAAGATTTGATGAAATTCATCCAGGGGCCAGATTTCCCCACGGGTGGTTTGATCCTGGATGATGCCGACTCCGAAAATGGCCTCACCTCCGCCTATGGGCGCGGCAAAGGCCGCGTTCAGGTGCGGGCACGCGCTCACATCGAAGAAATGAGCCGCGGGCGTAACCGCATCGTTGTCACCGAATTGCCCTACATGACCAATAAATCGAGCCTCATCAGCCGCATCGCCGATCTGGCCCGCGAAGGCAAATTAGATGGCCTCGCTGATCTGCGGGATGAATCGGATCGTCAGGGGATGCGCATCGTTATCGAGTTGACCAAAACCGCTAATCCCGATGTCGTGCTGGGTGAGCTTTACAAACGCACGCCCATGCAGAGCACTTTCAGCATCATCATGCTGGCCTTGGTGGATGGCGAACCGCGTTTGCTGACGCTCAAACAAGCCCTGCGGGTTTATCTTGATCATCGCCTCGAAATTATCCGGCGGCGCAGCGAATATGATCTNNAAACGCTTTAAGTTGAGTGATATTCAAGCCCAAGCGATCCTCGATATGCCCTTACGCCGCCTGGCCTCGCTTGAACGCAAGAAAATCGAAGAAGAATACAAAGAAGTCAAAGCCACCATTCGCGATCTCACCGCCTTGCTGCGCTCACCCCAAAAAATGCGCCAGACCGTTATCACAGAACTTCAGGCTGTCAAGGAAAAATTTAGCGACCGCCGCCGCACGCAAATTGTGCAGCTTAAAGGCGGCGAAGAAACCGTCCCTGTCCGCATGACCGATCTGACTCCCTCGGAAGATGTTTGGGTGATGGTCAGCCCCGATGGATTTGTGGCACGTACCTCCGCCGATCAAACCATTCGGCTGAGCGGCAGCGAGGCCCCTGGGTGGTTGCTGAAATCCAATAGCCGCGACACCCTCTACCTGGTTGCCACCAATGGGGAGGCCGCGGCCATCCCGGTTCACGCCTTGCCCGAAGGTCAAAAACCCTCCGATGGGTTGCCATCCCATCAGGTTTCACCGCTCACCAGCCGGGATCAATTAGCCGCAGTACTTACCCTGCCCCCCAAAAGTGATCTATCCGAAGGTTGGTATGTGATTTCAGCCACCAGCGGCGGCCTGCTCAAGAAAACCGACGTTACCGAATTCCCCGGTCCCGCGGCCACCACTTTTACCCTGGTCAAAGTCAACGACGGCGACCGTTTGGGTTGGCTGCGCCTCAGTGATGGAAAATCTGATTTGTTGCTGGCGACCTCCGCGGGGATGACCATTCGCTTTTCAGAAGATGATATCCGCCCCATGGGTTTGGTCGCAGCCGGAGTGATGGGCATCAAACTCAAGGTGGGCGAGGAAGTCATCGGTATGGAATTGTTGCCAGAAAATGCCGAAGTCTTTTTATTGGCCTCCGATGGGCAGGCCAAGCGCGTTCCCGAAAATGATTTTCCTCGGCAAGGTCGTTATGGTCAGGGCGTTGTGGCCTGGAAACTGCCCAAGGCTGTTTATCTGGTAGGGATGGCCATTGGCAAAGGCACCACGCGGGCAACCTTCCACCTGGCAAATTTCGCCGCCAAAATGGCTCGCCTCGATGATGCCCCACTGCGCAAGCGGGCTGCTGCCCGGGGGGCTGCCGTGGTGGAAGTGCGCGCCGGAGACCGTATTATCGGGTTCAATGTGCCCTGGGAGGTGCCGCGTCCGGTTGCAGAAACCAAGCCCCCTGCAAAAGCTGCCCAGCAGACTCGGGCCAAGAAAGCGGAATCACCCACAAAGCCAAGTT
>DOTA01000425.1 GCA_003513015.1 Chloroflexota bacterium | reverse complement strand
CCGTGCGTGGAGATGAAGTATTCCAACGCGGTCAGGCCTTCACGGAAGTTTGAGCGGATTGGCAGAGGGATGATACGTCCGGAGGGATCAGCCATCAAACCGCGCATTCCGGCCAACTGTGAAATAGGTTGGAAACCACCTTTGGTAGCGCCGGAGTTTGCCATAGTAGCCAGATTACCATCGGGGTCCATGGCACGCCGAACGGCATCACCCACATCCGAGGTGGTACGCTGCCAGATTTCGATCACACGTTCATTTTGCTCTTGGTCTGTGAGCAATCCACGGCGGAAATTGCGTTGCACGACTTCAACTTCTTTGAGAGCATTATCAATGATTTCGGTTTTTTCAGGCGGCACCGTGATGTCGGCAACTGCAATCGAAAAACCGGAGCGAGTAGCATAATAAAAGCCGATGTCTTTGATATCATCCGCAGCTTTGGTGGTTTTTTCTTCACCACAGACTTCATAGATTTCGGCGATCAAATCTTTGACGCCGCCTTTATCTAATACCTCGTTGATAAAACGGACTTCGGTTGGCAACACGTCATTGAAAAGGGCGCGCCCCACGGTTGTATCCAACAGCCGGAATTCCGGCTCTGGGAGGCGGGTGCCATCATCTGCATACCAGGTTTCTGCATAGAGCTTAATTTTGGTGGGAACGGTTACTTGTCCAAGCTGGTAAGCCATTTTAACTTCATTCGTAGAGGCAAAAGCCCGGCCAGTGCCAGCGCGCTCACGAACCTCGCCTTTGGTGAGGTAATAAACGCCCAATACCATATCTTTAGATGGGCCAACGATAGGCTCGCCATCCGCCGGTTTCAAAAGATTTTTAGAGGAAAGCATGAAGCGGCGAGCTTCACTGACGGCTTTTTGAGAGAGCGGCACATGCACGGCCATCTGGTCGCCATCGAAGTCAGCATTGAAGGCTGTGGTTACCAGGGGATGTAATTGAATGGCACTACCTTCGATCAAAATCGGCTCGAAGGCCTGAATACCCAAGCGGTGCAGCGTTGGGGCACGGTTTAGCAAAACTGGGCGCTCAGTAATAACTTCTTCAAGGACTTCCCAAACTTCCGGGCGGTTGCGCTCGATAAAACGCTTGGCACCCTTCACGTTGGCAGCATAATTATGCGAAACTAGGCGAGAAATCACAAAAGGCCGGTACAATTCCAAAGCCATCGATTTGGGCAAACCACACTGGTGCATATGCAATTTGGGGCCAACTACAATTACGGAACGGCCGGAATAATCAACGCGCTTACCCAAAAGATTGCGGCGGAAACGACCCTTCTTGCCTTTAAGCATATCGCTGAGGGATTTGAGTTCTCGGCGGCCGCGGCGAGAGAGTGCTTTGCCACGTTGCGAGTTGTCGATTAAAGAGTCAACTGCCTCTTGCAACATACGTTTTTCGTTGCGGACAATCACATCCGGCGCGCCCAATTCAAGCAAACGCTTGAGGCGATTATTGCGGTTGATCACACGGCGATACAGATCGTTAAGGTCTGAGGTTGCGAAGCGGCCACCATCCAACTGCACCATGGGGCGCAAATCAGGTGGAATCACTGGCAAAACCGTCAAAATCATCCATTCAGGTTTGTTTTCTGAGCGACGGAAGGCCTCAACCACTTTGAGGCGCTTGGTGGCTTTTTTACGCTTCTGTTTGGAGCGCGAGGTACGCACTTCGTGCCATAACTCTTGGCCGAGCGTTTCTAAATCTAGCCGTTTGAGAATATCAAAAAATGCTTCGGCACCCATATCGGCACGGAAGACCTGCCCCCAACGAGAGCGAAGCTCACGGTAACGAGTTTCACCCATGAATGTCAGGGGTTGCAGATCCAGAAGTTCTTCGCGCAGCCGACTATATTCATTGCGCGAGGCCAAAACATCATCTTCCAGAGAATTGCGAATTTCGATGATTTCTTGCTCAACCTCGGCCCGCAACCGGGCAATGTCGAGTTTCACATGCTCGAGATCACGTTGATTCTGACCCTTGAGTTCATTCTCAACTTCTTCGAGGCGCAATTTGACAACTTCTTGAACATTGCTCAGGTGCTGATTCCCAATGGTTTCGCCAGCCTGAACGATAACCATATCTGTTCCCGGAAATACCATATCTTTCCGAACTTGTTCTCCGAGGCGATCACGCAAATCGGTTTCGAGACGTTGACCCTGTTTCATCACCGGATCCAATTGCTCAGCAATGGTATCGGTGTATTTAGTCATTATTTCATCTTCGTGCGCCTTAAGTTCTTCTAAACGGCGATCACGATCTGCCTTGATTTCGTCTGTTTTTCCATTGATCTGGCTTGCCATTTCATTATCGGAGCCAGCGTATTGTTCTTCAAGGCGTTTGAGAGCTTTCTGACGAGCGTCTTCATCCACATAAGTGACAACATATTGAGCGAAGTACAACACACGGTCTAGGTTACGCCGTGAAATATCTAACAACAAGCCCAAATACGAAGGAACCCGGCGCGTATACCAAACATGCGCTACCGGTGACGACAATTCAATATGCCCCATGCGCTCGCGGCGAACGGCAGAGCGGGTTACTTCAACGCCACATTTATCACAAACGATGCCTTTATAGCGAATATTTTTGTATTTGCCACAATAGCACTGCCAATCTCGCGTAGGGCCAAAAATGGCCTCACAAAACAGACCGTCTTTTTCCGGACGTAGACGTCGATAGTTGATCGTTTCAGGTTTGAGGACCTCACCATAAGACCAACTACGGATGGTTTCTGGAGAAGCTAAACTAATACGGAGTGTTTTTAACCCTTTGGTTTCCACGCAACAGCCTCCTAAAATTTATCGATTAACACCTGGGATAAAATTGGGAAGAAATTATTAGAACAAATGTGTCGTTTACACGACAAACAAAAGCAAGCGCATAAAGACTATTGTCCTTAAGCGCTCGCTGTCAAATATCAAGATTCTTCCTTTTGCATGCGGTCAGCATTATACAAGAACCATCCCCCACCGGTCAAGTGTGGATTCAGCAGACTCAGGTATCTCTCATGCGCTACTAAAGTAGCTTACTTGGGCTGTCGCATGGGAATTGAGATAAAAAAGGTACTTCCAATTCCAAGTTGGCTCTGGACGCCAACTTGTCCACCATGGCGCTCAGCTATTGATTTAACGATTGCCAACCCCAAGCCGGTGCCGCGCTCGCGTTTTGCTTCTCGATTGGATGATCGATAGAATTTTTCGAATAGCCGCGGTTGTTCCAGGGAAGATATTCCAATCCCGGTATCGCGCACTTCAAATACCATCCGATCCCTGCGAAGAAAGATCGAAACCTGAACATGACCACCCGCAGGCGTATACTTGATCGCATTTTCGATCAGATTATGCAAAGCCTGCGTTAGTAAAGCTTGATCCGCTTCGATAAGAGGGATGGTTTCTTTCTGGATGACTGTTTTGAGTTGAATTTGCTTTTGGGCAGCGTGTGCGTTCAGCCCTTCAATTACATTTTCAACGATGTCATAAATCGATAACATTTCCAGGCGTAACCCAACATCGGCCTCGATACGGCCCAAATCTAGCAAGTTGTTCACCAATCGAGACATACTTTCAACCCCCACAACGATTTTTTGAACATAGCCTTCTTGCTGATTATTGAGATCGCCTACCATTTCCAGCATGGTAGCGTAACCTCGCATCAAGGTCAACGGGGAACGCAAATCATGGCTCACAGTAGCCACAAATTCAGATTTAAGGGCATCCAGTTCTTTAAAATGCGTCACATCTCGCAAAACGCATACCCGTCCCATGGATTTTCCATCCGCCAAAATCGAGGAAGCCGTTGCTAGATAGACACGTTCATTTTGGAGCGTGATCTCGATGGATTGATCCTCTTGCATGGATACTCGCATGAGATCCACCAACTCCGCTTTGTTGATGACATCTGCCACAGGTTTTCCTACACCGGTTTGAGCCTGCATGCGGAAAAGGGTCAGAGCAGCCGGATTCAAAAGCAACAGACGATCACGATGATCTGTGACCAATACAGGATCAGGCGTAGAAGCCAAAATCGCTGCCAACCGCTGTCGGCCAATTTCGGCAGTCATGAACAGATGCGTATTCGAGGCAGCTAAAGCTGCCTGTTGAGCCAAAGTAACGATAAATCTTCGTTCCTCAGTAGTAAAACTATGCGGTCGGTCATGGGCCAACCACAAAGCACCATAATACAAATTCTCGTGCCGAATCGCCACCGCAATTACCGATTCCGGTGGTAACAAGCCCGATGGCAAATTGAAAGATAATTTGGCATTGGAAATCGCCATCTCATCTTTATTTTCCATCATCGTTAGAATTTGCTCATCGAGCAAAGCATAACGATCAGCTTGAGGCCCGTAACTGAAGTGGGAGGGCTGGCTATCCCCAACATTGAAATCTGGCAGAATCGAAGGCACCAAAACCACCCGAGAGGCAACACCACCCGTTGATAATGCTGATTTCAAGATTGGCCGTACCGCCTCTTCCATATCGAGGCTGGAAGCCACGCCCTGACTGACTTCCAATAATTGATTGAGATCATGCAGCCGCGCTTTCAAACGCACGCGCATCTGTTCAAAAGAACTGCTTAATTGGGCAATTTCGTCATCACCATTAACCGGCAAAGGTTGATCCAACTCCCCTTGGGCAATCCGGTTAGCCTGAACCGCCAGAGTATCCAGCGAAGTTGTGACCAGCCGCAACCCCAAGCGCATGAACAATAGCGCCAGGGCTGCAACCACAATAATCATGACCAATAACGGCGCAGCAATCTGGATTGCCAATTGCTGCGCGCTCTGCGCCGGAACCGTCATCACAATCGACCAGGGGCGGCCTAAAGCAGGTTGGTAATAAACCAACTGGCGCGTCCCATCGGGGGCGGTATCCTCATAAAACGAGGCAGCATCCACCTCAGGGTGGGCATATTCCGACATCAGACGATTAGGGTCTGGATGATACAGAATTCGGTCGTCTTTATCCAACAAGTAACCCTCGCCGCTAACATCCTGCATACTATCCAAACTAGATAAGATCGGCTGCGAGAAAGGGTTGGAATATAAATCGGTGCGACCGATCAGCACTCTTTGCGCTCCATTTCCATCGACAAGCGTTGTGATAAAAGAAACCTGGGCAGAGCTATCAGCATCTCCGGGGGGAATCGTGTAAACCTGAATCAGAACCCCATTCAGAGCCAGTTCGAGGCCAGTTTTTTCTTCGATAGGGGCAAAGACATCATCATAACGCTCTAAGGGATAGCCTGTTAGCGAAACACCCGAATCATCCAATAAAAATAACTGGCGAAAATAAGGGGTCGAGCGAATCAATTGTCCTAAAACGGTTTGCAATGCTTCGGGAGCAGCAGTTGGGTCTGCCAAGCGCTCATCCGCAGCAAATTGCATAATCAAACTTTGGCCTGAATCAAGAAAAAACGGAACTCCTTGAGCCGCCAATTCAGATGCGCCTGACATACGTTCTTGCAGCATGGTTTGAGCTGCATTACCGGCCGCAATCCAATCGCCCACCATCAATGTCAGGATCAATACCAGGGCTAACGGAGCCATATTAAAGATCAGGCGCGACTCCAAACGGCTTTCAGCCGGGGACGGAACCCAGGGTGGTTGCCCACCCCAGAGATTTGGCTGCATCCTTTTGATGAATTCGGCAACCAACCCTGCCACAATCAGCGCTCCCCCCACCGCAACCACGGCCGAGATCATCTGCGAAATGGCATAATCGATCCGAACAGCCAGGGACCCTTGCGTAACAAAAATCACCCCAGGCACAAAAATCAACGGGTAAAACAAGGTGACTAATACGGCGGCCAGCGCCGGCGACCGTAATAAGCGATAAACGCGCGTGCGATAGCGCTGCGAGAAAAACGCCGCAAGCAAAATCGCTGACACAGCAAACTCAAATGGGGTAAAAATAGAGTGTGTACCCCAATAAGCCAGGAAGACACCCGAAAAAGCTGCCAGCCCAGCCGCAGCAGTTGGGCCTAAGAAACCGGCTGCTAACATCCAGGGGATCGCCGCGAAAACCATCAAAGCAGGCCCTACCGGTTCCAGGGTGATCCCTGGGGGCGGCATGCTATTCCAGGCTGGTAAGCGGATGCCAAAAAGCAAGCTGGCAAGCGGGGTTACCAAAATCAACCCCAGCAATATCAACCATTGAGTCTGTTTCCAGGGTTTGTTATATGCCCGCCAGCGCCACAATAGGGCAACAATCACCCCCAACCATAACAACAACCCCAGCCAACCAATCCAATTGCTGGGGAAGAGAATAAACGGGACATCAGAAAAAAGTCCGATAATCAACGACATTCAATCGCTCGTTTTAAGGGAGATGTCAGCATTATAGCATTAAATTAACCCCACATGAGAAGCGCTTGTCCTGAACATCGGAGCGGCGAACGGCCATACGCTGCATAAATCAGAGCCACTCAAAGGTTTCCTGTGTTGCTTTGGAAAGATCAGCATACTCGCCACGGCGATGTTCGGGGAGCATCCCTGCCAGCACATACAGCGCTTCATCGGTCATCTGGCGCAGGGTTTGCGCTTTGGATCGTTTCAAATTGTCATGGAAACAGAAAGGCCGCCCAAAGCGGATGTGCGCGCCCGGTTCATGCCAACGTTTGGTGTAGCGCAGCGCCGGAAGGCTTTCCGTCCCGTCAATCGCCACCGGGATCACCGGCGCTCCCGAACGGCTGGCCAGATAGGCCACGCCCTCCCGCCCTCTCTGCAAGGCTGGCCCGCGCGTGCCCTCCGGTGCAACCAGCACAATCTCCCCAGCCCGCAGCACCTCCAGGCAAGTCTGAATGGCGTGACGATCAACCTCTTCACGCCGCACCGGGATCACCCCCCAAATTTTGGGAAAAATCCCTACCACCGGGTAATCATAAACTTCGGCCTTCGCCAACGGCACAATATTGCGCGGCAAAAGATGCAAAACCACAATTGGGTCAATAAAAGCGATGTGGTTAATCATTAAAATTGCCGAGGTGCGTGCGGGAATATTTTCTAACCCTTCCACCGCGTCGATTTTCACCAACAGGGGCATCCCAATCACCCGCAACATCCAACGTAACAACTGTCGTCGCATCTCAAAATTTGTATGAGTGTAACCAGCAACGTGCTGGCGGCCATCCTCTAAGCTATGCACCGTCATGTTCTTCACCAACCTCTTCCCGATAAACGCCCTGGTAAGCCGAGGGCAATAACTGGGCCAGGGTAATCATAATAGTTTGCGTTCCATTTTGAATGTCCGCGCGCCGATCGCCCGTGGTTTGCAAGCGAAACGGAGCACCCGCGGTGAGCGTAACGCGCGTCCGCCGCAGTTTTTTTAGATTCCCATAAACGCGCCAGTTCTCCGTACCTGTAAAGACGATAGGCAAAATGGGGACATCCGCTTTCAAGGCGATATACGCGGCCCCATCGGTTCCCTCCTCCAGAGAACCGGAAACACTCTCCCGGCCCTCGGGTGCGATGGCAACCATGCGGTTTTCTGCCAATCCCTGGAGAACTGCCCGCAAAGCCCGGCGATCGGGCTGACCGCGGTGAACCCAGATCGAACCGTACCATTCCAGCAGCTTACCCATCACCGGCAGATCGTAAAGCTCCACTTTGCCCATCACATCAAAGGGAACCTTACAAAAGGCCAATCCAACGACCCCATCGCTATCGCCGAGATGATTGGAAACGATCAACATCGGCCCGCTGCGCGGAAAATATTCTTGCCCAGTTATTTTTACATTCAGCAACAAACGCGCCAGCAACCAGGTAAGCCCCTTGATCAGCCAGCGCGCCAACCTGCGCCTGCGAGAAATTTCCGGCAAGCGCGTCAATTCTGGGCGGTAAACTTCGCTGATGGGTTTAGCGTTCTCGGACATGGTCAGAATAGTAACCTCGATATTCCTCCGGCAGAAGCGCCGCGATTTCCTTCATCACTCGCTCGGTATTCTCTTGGCGTAGATTGCGGCGCTCGGCCCCTCGCCCATCTACGGGTGGGAAAACGAATGGACGGCCAATGCGCATTTCAATTGTAGGGCGCTCTCCATGCAAGGCACGCTGCAAAAAATCATCGGTGCTGCCGACAATGCCTACCGGGATGACCGGCACCTGGGCTTTTTCGATCAAAAAAGCGATGCCCGGGTGAGCAGGTTGCATCCCTGGCGTGTGCGAACGCCCACCTTCGGGCGCAATCATCAAAGGGTAACCGGAGCGCAAAACCGCGAGCGCCGTTTCGATTAGTTGGCGATCATACTGACCGCGGTGCACCGGGATGCCGCCATACCAACGGGCTAAAGTTCCCTGCCCGGGTCGTTCCCAAATTTCCACCGCACCCAGGGCTTCCGGCGGCACCGGCCAAAATGAACAAACGAAAGGCGCTTCGAACAACGAAACGTGATTTAAAGCAATCAAATATGCCCCTTTTGGGGGCACATTTTCTTTGCCGGTGATGATGACNNGGTAGCTGATACTCAGGCGGCATCACAAGCTCAACCTGTCACTAAGGCCTTGGTTTCTCGCAGCACGGCTTCAATATCCATGTGATCCGAATCAATCACGATGGCATCCTGAGCGGCCCGCAAGGGAGCCACATCACGCGTCGAGTCAATCTCGTCGCGCTTGCGCATGGCTTTTAAGACCGCTTCAAGAGAAACCGAATGGCCGCGAGCCACCTGCTCATCATAACGCCGTCGAGCGCGCTCTTCCACCGAGGCATCCAGGTATATTTTCAATTGCGCTTCAGGGAGCACCACTGTGCCAATATCGCGGCCCACCATCACCACCCGGCCGCGCATCCCCACCCGGCGCTGTTGAGCCGAGAGGGCCTTGCGCACCCCCGGGTAGGCTGATACCTGCGAAACATTGGCCTCTACACCTGCTGAGCGAATCTCCCAGGTAATATCCTGGCCTTCAACCAACACATCAAAATCACGGCCATCTTCCAGCGTGGCAGGCTGCACATCAATGGTCACCGCTTCAGCCAGAGAGGTAACCGCGGCTTCATCTGCCGAATCAACCCCGCGCGCCAAAACTACCCAGGTGATCGCCCGGTACATCACGCCGGTATCAAAATACAAATAGCCCAATTCGGCGGCCAGCCGCTTCGCCAGGGTTGATTTACCGGAGGCCGCTGGCCCGTCAATCGCAATTATGGTAGGAAAACTCAATGATTACTCCTAAAAATTCACAGACCATGGGACACGGATGCCACAGACGAACAAGATTCTGCTGATTATTGAAAATATCCGTGAAATCTGTGAAATCAACATCCCATTTTTAGTTGATCTATTTCGAACAACCGACTATTTTTCTTCTAAAACACCGTTATCGGAGGGCGGTGACGTATCTTCAACATTCAACTCGCCAACCGGTTCATCGGGGTTTGCGGGTTCATCCGGGAAAAGATCCAGGCGCGCCCACAAAACCACGCTTTCAGTCGTCACAGGCGCATCCCGGCTGGTCAACCAGCGGATCATTTCCGAGGGCAACGCACCCACCCATCCGGGAGAATCCCACCAACCAAAATCCTGGCCGCGATACAAATCTTGGCGCACACCGGCCAAATCATCCGCCCGCGTAATCACAATCAGGGGGGCCACATCCGGTGACAACCCGGTGGCATAACTGACCCCTTCGATATTCCGCAGCACCCAGCGCAAAGAGGGCGCATCCACCAGCGAAACCACTTCCAGAAAATCAGCATTGCCCGTCTGCGTCAAAGCCAGATCGTGCAAGGTATCGGCCAACAAATCCGCGTAGCGC
>DOTA01000063.1 GCA_003513015.1 Chloroflexota bacterium | reverse complement strand
TCTAAGCTGTTGCGAAGGAACAGCCATCGGCAGACATCTCGGCTTCCATAACCGATCAGGCCTGACCGGTGCGCTCAAGCGTTAGTAAGCAACTAGTCGGGGTTGAAGTCCACCTGGATTTTGGCATCCAGGGCAATCACCTGTAAGGTGGAGGTCAGGTCTTCCACGAAGAGTTTCTGGGCTTCGTCCAGATCATCCACGTAGGCATAATTACCGTTCCCGTTATTGGCTAATTGCTCCATTAAGACATCATTCAAGTTGCTTACTCAACCGACTAACCCAAATCAACCTAAAAACAAGAAGAAACTTGACAGAATTGGCTATAATAACCAATTAAATGCACATTCCCTGAGTAAAATGCTCAGGGAATGTGCCGTTTTTAGTGGTTTTGAGAGACTAATTTCCCAAAGCCCGGATTTGGCTGGCCCGGCTAACTAAGCTGGCGAACCCAACCAGCGCGGGATCAGTCCATAAGGTCGCCGAGAGCCGCTATCTTTTGATCACACCTGACAAAACTCACTCGTTATACCTGAAAAAACTCACCCTATTTGGGATAAATCCTTGATTTTATCATCTTACTTTAATCAAATACCTTCAAAAACTGACTGTGAGATTTGGCGCAAAGCTCCTAAACTAGGCCCATTCTATTTTTACGGATACATCATTTTATGGGTAATCACCAACTTCACATTCTCTGCCTCGGACTCAGCCATCAAACCGCCAGTGTCTCCCTGCGTGAGCAACTCGCCTTCACGCCGCATCGCTTAGAAAGCAGTCTAGCCCGTTTGGGATGCGGTGATCCGGGAAATTTGGGTGAAATCCGTGAACTGGTGATTCTTTCCACTTGTAATCGAGTAGAGTTGTACGCCGCGACAGCCAGTGACTGTTTTTCAACCCTGGAAAATTTCCTCACTGAAACCCAGAATATCCCCCTCGATCAAATCACTCCTTTGTTTTACCGTTTACAAGGAAAAGCTGCGATCCAACACTTGCTGAATGTTTCCGCTGGGCTGGATTCGGTTGTTTTGGGTGAGCCGCAAATCCTCGGTCAGGTTACGGATGCTTACTCAATCGCCCGCAAGCACGGCACGGTCGGCAAAATTCTCTCACGCCTCTTTCAGACCGCTATCCAGGCAGGTAAGCGCGCTCGCACCGAAACCACCATTAGCCATAATCCGGCTTCGGTGGCCTCAGTGGCCGTTAAATTGATTTCGCAATCCGTTCCGGATTTGGAAGCGGCCAATATCATGATCCTCGGGGCCGGGGAGATGGCAGAACTGGCCGTCGAAGCCCTTCGCAAACGCGGCGCCATTCAAATCACCGTTGTCAATCGTACCTTGCAGCACGCCCAAGAGTTAGCCCAACGCTGGGGCGGTCAGGCGGCCTCGCTCGAAATGCTGCTCAATCTGCTGCCGGATACCGATATTGTGATCACCTCCACCGGTGCGCCGCATACCATCCTACAGACTTCGATGATCGCACCGGTCATGGAAACCCGCCCAAGCAGGCCCCTGGTTCTGATGGATATTGCCGTCCCGCGCGATGTGGATATCGACGTGGCTGAAATCCCCGGTGTGAGCCTGTTCGATATGGATACCCTGACGGCAAAACTCGAAAATGCCCTGGCCCAGCGTGTGGCCGAAGTCCCTTACGTGGAAGCAATCCTGGCCGAAGAACTGGATTGCTTTTTGGAATACCTCGCCACGCTGGATGTAGTTCCCTTGATTATTAAAATGCACCAACGCGCCGATGAAATCCGTCAGGCCGAACTAGAAAAAACTATCCGGCGCATTCCCGATCTGCCGCCCGATACACAGCAGCAGATTGATGTGCTCACCAAATCGATTGTCAACAAAATCTTGCATAGCCCTACCATCCGCCTGCGCGAAGAAGCCAGCGGCCCCAATGCCATCGATTATGCCGACATCGCCCGCGGCCTCTTCGGCCTCGATTAACTTCCCAACGATCCAACTATCTAACTATTTTATGAAACTAACTTTTGCCACTCGCCCCAGCGCCTTAGCCCGCTGGCAAACCCAACACGTTATCGCCAAACTCCAAGCCGCATGGCCTGATCTCAAATGTGAAGAAGTGGTCATTACCACCCAAGGTGACCGCGTGCTCGACAAACCCCTGCCCGTAATTGGTGGCAAAGGCCTGTTCACCACCGAGCTTGAACAAGCCCTGCTGGCCGGAGAAGTGGATGCCGCTGTGCATTCCCTCAAAGACCTGCCCACCGAAGATGCTCCCGGCCTGACCGTTGGAGCGATTCCGCTACGGGCAGATGTGCGCGACGCCTTGATCTGTCCTGCCGGGCACGGCCTAGCTCAACTGCCTGCGAGGGCGGTCGTGGGTACCTCCTCTATTCGCCGTCAGGCCCAAATGCTGGCATCTCGTCCCGATTTGCAAATCCAATCCATCCGCGGCAATGTCGATACTCGCATTCGTAAAGCCAGCCAAGGCCAGTATGATGCCATCATTTTGGCCGCAGCCGGAGTCAACCGTTTGGGGCTGGAGCAGCACATCACCCAATATTTTTCTTTAGATCTGATGCTGCCCGCGCCGGGCCAAGGTGCCCTCGGGATTCAGTCCCGTGCGGATGATGCCCGTACCCGAGATCTGCTCGCCGCCATTGATCACCGCCCTACCCATCTGGCGGTGACGGCTGAACGTGCCTTCCTGGCTGCTTTGGGCGGAGGCTGTTCCCTGCCCGTGGGTGCGCTGGCCTCCTTGGAAGGAGAAAGACTCCGGCTTCAGGGAGTGGTCGCCGCTCCCGACGGGAAGCGTATCTTGCGAGTATCCACCGTTAACCAAATCCAATCTCTCGAAGCCGCCCAGAATTTAGGAATCACCCTGGCTCAGGAAGCCGTGGCCAAGGGTGCCCATGAAATCCTGGCCCAATTGGATACAAAATAAGATGCGCGTCCTGATTACTCGACCGGTTGAGCAGACCGCAGACTTTGCCGCAGCCCTGCGGGCTATTGGTGCGCAGCCCGTTTTTCTCCCCGCCATTACCATTCGCCCGGTGGAAGATACCAGCGCTTTAGATCACTCCCTCGCTCGTCTGGATCATTATAGCTGGTTGATCCTGACCAGTGCCAACGCCGCCGAGATCATTTTAGAACGGATGAACAGCCTCAGGATTGGCGCGCCACCCCAAAGTCTGCGTTTGGCGGCCATCGGCCCCAAAACCGCCGCCAAACTCGAAGCGGGCGGTCTCCATCCGGATTTCATCCCCGATCAATATATTGCAGAGGCCATCTTACCCGGTTTGGGCGATCTGATGGATCGTTGGGTTCTGCTGCCCCTGGCCGACATCGCCGACGATACCTTGCCGAACGCCATTGAAGCCGCGGGGGGCATTGCGCATGTGATCGAGGCTTACCATACCCTGCCTGCCGAACCCGAGCCCGAGGGGCTGGCCGCCCTGCGCCTCGGTGTAGACCTGCTTACCTTCACCAGCGGCTCCACCGTGCGCAATTTTTTTGCCCTGGTCCAAAGCGCCGGACTGGACCCCCTGAATTTGCCCGGCAGCCCCAAGGTTGCCTGCATCGGCCCTAAAACGGCCCAAACCGCCCGTGATTTGGGCTTCACCGTGGATTTGATCGCCGATCCCTACACCAGCGATGGTTTGGTTGCCGCGATCCAATCCCACTTTATCCAATTGTAGACCTCATGACCCCTAACCCCTCCCCCTTATTCCCGCTTTCCCGCCCGCGCCGCCTGCGTCAAACCCCGGCTCTGCGAGAGATGCTGCGTGAAACCATCCTGACACCCAAAGATTTTATCTATCCCTTGTTTGTGCGGCACGGCGAAGGTCTCAAAGTTGAAATTTCGTCCATGCCGGGACAATTTCAATGGTCGGTAGATCAACTGGCAACCGAAGCCGCCGAAATTTCCGGTTTGGGCATCCCCGCGGTAATTTTGTTCGGTCTTCCAGCGGGGAAAGATCCCATTGGCCTGGAAAATTTCGCCCCGGATGGCATCATCCAGCAAGCCATTCGCGCTATCAAAGCCGCCGTGCCGGATATGGTGGTGATTACCGATGTGTGCTTGTGCGAATACACCGACCATGGTCACTGTGGGGTGCTCAATATTGGCGCAGANNCCCACCCTGGAAATTTTGGGGAAGGTGGCCGTCTCGCACGCGGCCGCCGGGGCCGACATCGTAGCCCCCAGCGGCATGATGGATGGCATGGTGAGCGCCATCCGCTCCGCTTTGGATACAGCCGATTTTGGGCAGATTCCGATTCTTTCGTATGCCGTCAAGTATGCTTCGGCTTTTTATGGCCCTTTCCGGGATGCCGCGGAGGGCGCGCCAAAATTTGGGGATCGCAAATCCCACCAGATGGATCCCGCTAACCGCCGCGAAGCCCTGCGTGAAGCGGCCCTGGATGTGGCCGAAGGAGCTGATATGTTGATGGTCAAGCCCGGCCTGCCCTATCTCGACATCATCCGCGAAGTGCGGGATGCCTTTGGCGAACTGCCCCTCGCGGCGTACAACGTCAGCGGTGAATATGCCATGGTCAAAGCCGCCGCGGCCAAAGGTTGGGTGGATGAGAAGAGCGTTGTGCTGGAAACGCTAACGGCTTTCAAACGCGCCGGTTGTGATCTGATGGTCACTTATCATGCCAAAGATGCAGCGCGCTGGCTACAAATGGAGAACGAATAATTCCACCACGAAGGCACCAAGGCACGAAATTACTTCAAGAAATCTTTGGGCCCTCGTGCCCTGGTGGTGAATTTGGAGAAAATGAAATGAGCATAACAAATTTGAACAAAAAAGCCGCTACCGAGCGACAATATCACAATCAGCGCATGCTGCATGCCGATTTTAATTTGGCCCCCTTTACCATCGCCTGGGAAGTGACGCGCGCCTGCGCTTACGCCTGCGTCCACTGCCGGGCGGACGCCCAGCACCAGCGCGACCAGCGCGAACTGTCCACCCAGGAAGCCTTCGCCCTGATCGACCGCCTGGCGGATTTTGGCAACAGTCCCATTTTGATTTTTACCGGCGGCGACCCGATGATGCGTCCCGATTTGACCGACCTGATCGCTTATGCCACGCAAAAAGGCCTGCGCTGCTCGCTGACTCCCACC
>DOTA01000402.1 GCA_003513015.1 Chloroflexota bacterium | reverse complement strand
CTGGACGGATGGCGGCTTCTGGACGGATGGCGGCTTCTGGACCGACGGCGGTTTCTGGACCGATGGCGGTTTCTGGACCGATACTTTAGTGAACAGTTCAGATTAAGAGCAAAATTTTCATAAGAAAAAAGGTGGTCGATTTGACCACCTTTTTTTCTTTAACAAGCCTAAAGGGTACAGAAACGCAATATAGGCTGACTGAATTTTCAGATAAGTTCAAATACGGGATAAATTAAGCTTCACGAATAGCCAGACGCGCTTCTTCCGCTCGACAAGCATCCAACGAAGCGCCAATTTCGCGAAAAATGGTTTCGGCTTCGCTAAATGAGTCACTGGCAAGCTGCTGATTCCCTTTGGAAATTGCCAGGCAGCCGATCTGGTGTAACGCACGCCCAATTTTTAAGCGACTGTGCAACTTTCTAAAAATCTCCAGGCTTTGCTCAAGATTTCGATTTGCTTGTTCGTATTCTTGCACTTGAATTGCCAACATCCCTTTGAAGCAGAGCAATTCGCCGCGCAATAAAGTGGGCAAGCCATCCATATTTTCGCCATACTGTTGAGTTATCTCATCAATTTTGTGCGACCACTGGAAAGCCTGATCTAAATCTCCCTTGCCGACAGCCGCCTCTCCCAGGAAACGGTAGATTGTGAGAAGTTGATCGTTCGCACCCATCTTTTCAAAAGTTGGCACAACNNTCCAGGAGAACACTTTGGGCTTGCTCCCATTGCTCTCTGGCCAGGTATAACTCTCCGAAATTTTTACGCACTTCTCGGATCAGGGAAGTAAATCCAATCTGATTGGCCAACTCAAGGGCGCTGTTCAACGAGTCGTAGGCTTCATCAAGTTCGCCCCGTAAGATATACAACCATCCTAAATTATTGTAAGCAACTGAAATTCCATCGCTTTGGCCCAAACGCTTGACCAAGTCAAAGTTACGTTTTAAATCAGCCAGGGCATCATCATATCGCCCCATTTCGATTTCCAGATTTCCTAGATTATTGGTCGAAGAGACCAATCCGGCATCATCGCCAATTGCTTCTCGGATCGCAATACTATTGCGTAAATATTTTGCGGCTTCATCCCAGTTACCTTGCATGTAAGCCACCCCGCCCAGGCGATTATAAATCGAGGCAATCACACTATAGGAATCGGTATCAACCACCAATTCCAGGGCGCGTTGGAAAAGTTCACTCGCTTTTTCAAAATTTCCCCGCCGGAAGTGAATCCAGCCGATATCATTCCAAACCCTGGCCCACTCATTCGAAAGATCCGCATTGCAATTTGTCAGGTAAGTTTGCGCTTGCGTTAGATATTCCAAAACCTGATCATAATCGCTCTGGCGCTCAAAGGTTGTTCCCAGCTTGCGCAGTAAATCTACATACACGCTGGCTTGTTGCAAATCGTCTTTATCAATAAACTTTTCAGCCAGGTGATAATATTCTCGCGCATGATCATATTCGCCGATAAAAACCAGAACATCGCCCAGTCCCTTATAAACTGCGAAAGCCTGGGAATCATCGTGCGCTACACTTGAAAGCAGTTGAATACATTGCTCAAAGTATTCGCGCGCTTGTTCATTGATGTAATCTCGTGCGGATTTTTGCCCCGCTAAAATCAGGTAATGAAGCGCTCGATCTAAACGCGGACTCCACGAATAGTGGCGGGCCAGCAAATAAATATACTCGCTCAAGCGGTCAGCATAGAGAGCTTCGGTGGCTTCCCCAACCCGGCCATGCAAATCGGCCCGATCCTTTCGTAAGAGGGTGCTGTAAATCGCATCTGAGGTTAATACATGCCGGAAAGCATAATCAGATTGATGCGAATCGAGTTGTGGCACAATAAAACCGCGCTCAACCAGTTGAGAGAGTTGATCGTCGATCCAGGCTCCGCTCATGCTGGTTAAAACTGCCTCAACCACAGCAATGCTAAATTCACGCCCGATTACGGCTGAAACTTGTAATATTCGGCGCTGCTGCTGATCTAAACGATCAAAACGAGCTAAAATCAGCGCTCGCAGATTATCTGGCACTCCCAAAGATGAAATATCGGCTTCGGGATACAAACGCCAGTGGATGCCATCGCGATAAATAATGCCATCGTCGATCAACATTCGTAAGATCTCTTCCAGATAAAATGGAACCCCCGCGGCCCGTTGGACAATTTGCTCACGCAATTCAAGCGGTAAATCAGGGATGGTGAGCAGTTGATATAACAACTGCTCACTCTTTTCTTGCGGAAGGCTTTTGAGCTGAATTAACAAATACTGTGTTGACAGGCGTTTTTCGGCCTGGGCCACCACCTGAGTCAGAAGCCCCCCTTCCACCGGGCGGGAAATTCCACAAATATAAATCGGGGCGGAATGGATCGAGGTTAACAAAAAATTGAGCAAATCAAGGGAAGCATCATCCGCCCAATGCAAATCGTCCAGGATTAATAAAACGGGCCGTTGTTGGCTTTCGGCCACAAAAAGATCACGCACCGCGATAAAAATCTGTTGCCGCAACTGATCGGCATCTAACTGGTTGATGCGCACCGCCGCGGTTGGGCTGCTCGGTTTTAACGAAAGCAAATGCTCCAAATAAGGGATGGTATCTCCGGCTGAATCGCCAATATTTGCTTCCACCAACTCAGCCAGGCGCGCCCGAACTTGCGCTTCTGGCGCGTTCGCTGAAACCCCCAAATAATTCCGCATCAGATCGAGGAAAATCCAATAAGCCACCGAACGGCGGTAGGTTAAACTTTGTCCTTCATATATTGCGACCTTTTCATCCCGGACTTGCGCCCGTAATTCAGCCAATAAACGGCTCTTGCCAATTCCGGCTTCCCCAAAAATCATGGCAAACCCACCAGATTGATTGCTTATTGTGGCCATAACCGCTTGTTTCAACTGCGTCAATTCCGTATCGCGCCCCACCATCGGAGAAGTTAATCCCTCGACCCCGCGCACTCGACCCGGACGATCTTTAGGGCCGATTAATTTATAACCCGTGACCTTACGTTGAATCCCCTTCAGCGATAAAGCCGGAACCATCTCATAATCAAAAAGCATACGAGTTTGCCGGAAGACACTCTCGCTGACCATCATGGTGCCCGGGCCAGCAGTTTCCTCTAAGCGGTGCGCCAAATTGACGGTATCGCCAATCGCCGTGTAATCCATCAGCATATTGGAACCCACGCCCCCCACAATCACCGTCCCCGAATGCAAGCCAATGTGCATCTGGAGCGCATGCCCCAAACGACCTTGGACTTTTTGGTTAAACACAGCCAGCCCTTGCTGCATCTCCAAAGCAGAACGCAGCGCCAACTCGGCATTATTTTCATGCCCAATCGGCGCGCCAAATAAGGCCATCAGACCATCGCCGACAATCTTATCCACCATGCCATCAAACTTATACACCGCGGCCACCAGCAGATTAATAAACTGCTGGATGATGTCATATAAGTCTTCGCTATCAATCTCCTCGGCTAGGCGGGTGTAATCTGTCAGATCCACAAACAGCACCGTAACATTGCGCCGTTGCCCCGCCGCTTGCAGCCCCGCTACCCGAAAACGCTCGATTAAATCCGCCCCCATCATCACGCCCAAATCTCCCGGGCTCGAAATAGGTTCCTGGTGGGTCGGTGCCACCTCGGATAAGCGCGCACCGCAATTCCCGCAGAAGCGCATCCCTGGGGGATTATTAAAACCACATGCTGTGCAAAGAGTGGACATGGTAACTCAAGTTATATCACATGCTTAGAAGCGTGTCAGTAAGAAATTGGTTTGCAAAATTATTAGGATAAAAAAGGCCCGCCGAGAGCAACCAACGGGCTTTTTATCATCAAAAATATTAAGGGATCAACTGGATAACGGCAAAACTTTGGGCGGGAATCACCTCAAATGGTCTGTAATTGGAAAAGCCGCCAGCGGGATTAATCTCTGGCAAAAAAGGATTTTCCAAACCCCAAAGGGAGCGCGCCTCTACCGGCCCGGTGAGGGTTTCCGTTTCCAGAGTTAATCCATATTCCACAGAGGTCACCTCCTCTGAACCCACATTCATCAACACCAAAATATACTCATCATCCTGCTGTCGCAGATAGGCATAGATTTGCGGGGATCCGCTCTCAACCAGCTCCCAAGCCCCGGTACGCAAGGCTGTATACTGGTTCCGCAACTGGATCAGAGTGCGGTAATGGTTCAAAAGTGAGTCAGGCTCAGTGTTTTGCAGCGCCACATTAACATCCACAAAATCGGGGGCTGGTGCGCGCCAGGGGGCGCCAGTCGTGAAACCTGCGCCAGGCGAATCAGCGTTCCACTGCATCGGGCGGCGGATATCTTCATCGGGCTTGGCACCGCTCATCCCAATTTCTTCGCCGTAATACAAAAACGGCACGCCCGGCGAAGTCAGCAGCATCAGGGCAGCCAGCTTGGCTTTTGGCACCTCCCTGAGTTGTGACATCAAGCGATCCTGGTCGTGATTGGCCAAAAATGTGGCATATTGCCCCGGCGGATAGCTTTCAACGACTTTTGTAAGTTCATTCACCACTGGAAAGATAACCGGGCCTTTGGCGGTAGCCACGAAGGCACCAGCCAAATCAAAAGCAAAGGCAATATCCACCTCGTCGCCGGTGTAATCCAACACTTCCGCGGAAGTGTTGGATTACACCG
>DOTA01000344.1 GCA_003513015.1 Chloroflexota bacterium | reverse complement strand
CGAGGGAGTTTGGCGGTTGCCTTAGGCCCGTTGGTGTACTGTTTCGAAGGGGTCGATCAACCCTCGGGTGTAAATTTAGCAGACCTGCGGATTGATCCCGGAAAACCACTGCAAGCTGTTTGGCAAGAAGAGTTGTTGGGGGGAGTTATACAGACCAAAGTGCCAGGAGTTGTGGTGGATATGGGCAGTTGGGCAGATACGTTATACCGTTCTTTGAAAGCAGAACCCCAACCCAGCCAAGAATTAGAATTGAGAGCCATTCCGTATTATGCTTGGGCCAATCGCGAGCCGGGCACAATGAGGGTTTGGATTCCTCGTACCTGAGATGAGCAATTGCTTCTGGAAAATGAAGGAAAGGAGGCCCAGCAGAAAATAAATTGTTATTTGTAAAATGCACAGTGCAGTATAAATATTATAAATTTACCTTCTACATCGAGGAGAAAGAATCATGAAAAAAAATATGAATAGGCGCGATTTCCTGAAAATCGCTGGTTTGACAGGAGGAGCGGGCGTTCTCGCCGCCTGTAAACCGACAGAATCAGCCACCGAAGCGGTTGTTGGCGAAGATGTTAGCGAGGCTCCCCCAGAACCTGAAACCGTAACCATCACCTTTACAGGTTGGGGAGGGGCCGAGGAAGATGAAGGAGTTCAAGCTTCCGTCAAAGTTTTTGAGGAAGAAAACCCCCACATCAAAGTTTCCTGGATTCATACCCCGGAAAACTACACCGAAAAGATCATGGCCATGACGGCCGCAGGAACTCCCCCTGATACAGCTTTTATCTACAATACTGAATTCCAGGGTTATGTCAAGGATGGTTTATTGCTGGATATCACAGACCCCCTCAAGGCTGATCCGGTTGTAGGTGCTGCAAATTACTTCATTGAACCCCAGGAAACCGAGCGATGCACGCGCGAAGGCAAGTGGTATGGCATCGGCTCTTGTTGGGTTGCACCGCACATCTATTACAATGCCGATATCTTTGATCAAGAAGGCATTGAGCCGCCGAGCAACAATCCTGATGAAGCCTGGGAGTGGGATTATTTCCTGCAAATTGCCAAGCAACTCACGATTGATGTAAATGGCAAACACCCTGGCGATGATGGCTTCGATGCCGATAATATCGATCGCTGGGCGATTGACTGGCCAACTTGGTCGATCCCTCTGCACGCTGCGATTGCCTCCAACGGCGGCAAATGGATGGATTATGAAACCGGCCTGGTTGCCATCGACCAACCCGAAGCCACACAGGCGCTGCAAGCGATTGCAGATCTTCAGTTGGTACACAAGGTTGCCCCGCGCGCCACTGCTCTCTCGCAATTGGGCATGAGCAATACTCAGATGCTGGAAACCGGAAAACTTGCGATGGCGGTTGACGGTTCCTGGGCGCTATCCTGGATTACCAAGATCAACGCCACGCTGGGCACTGCCGTCCTCCCGAAAATGAAACAACCTGCCACTGATATGCAAGCTCACATCCACTGTGGCTTTGCTGGTTCGAAATATCCGGAGCAGGCCTGGCAGTGGTTAAGATTCCTGGCAACAGAATTCTACCAATTGGGATTCTTGAAAATCGGTCTCTGGCTGCCCAGCCAAACCGCTTTGATGACTCCTGAAGGAATGCAAAAGTGGTACACAGATCGAACCGCTCCCGGTGTGGGCATCCATCCTGCTGGCTACGATAAGATCGTCACCGAATATGTGCCCAAATATGGTCATGTTCTCTACATGCCCCCTGGGTATGTAGAAGCTGATTCGATCATCACCCCAGCGCTGGACGCGATCTGGGTAGGCGACCAAACCGCTGAAGAAGCCATGAAAGCCGTGGTGCCGGAAGCCAATGCTATTCTGATGGCCCAACAGGAAAACTAATCAACCAAGGCAGTTTCAACCGCCCGGGATGGGTCTTTGCCATCCCGGGCGGAACCAGTATTTCTTCGAATGAGTTATCATGAACAAAACACTTGACATGCCCAATCAAGATTCTGGCGGTAAATTTCAATTAGGTAAAATCTTCCACTGGTTTAAAACGCCGAAAGGGCGGCGCACCGTTTCCGGCTATTTCTTTATCAGCCCTTTTATCTTGGGGGTGTTGTGTTGGGTTGTGATTCCTGCTGGGGTAGCAGCCTGGCTGGTATTTCAGGATTGGAACATGATCAAACCAGCTCACTTCGTAGGTCTGGATAATATCCGAAGGATGTTCTTTGAGGACCCGCTATTCTGGAAGTCACTCAAAATTACCACTATTTTTACGATAACATCTGTGCCACTGAGTTTAATCTTTAGTTTTTCCTTAGCCTTGTTAATCAATACCAAGGTGAAGGGGTTGGCCGTTTTCCGTACTATTTTTTATCTTCCCAGCATTATGCCGGCTGTTGCCAGTGCCGTGTTGTGGGCCTGGATTTTGAACACCGATTTTGGCTTGCTCAATGCTGTATTAAGTTATTTCGGAATCCCTAAAGTTGCCTGGTTACAAGAGACCCAATGGGCTTTGCCAGCCTTGATCTTGATGAGCTTATGGAGTGTGGGCGCGGCTATGATCATCTTTTTAGCGGGTTTACAAGGGATTGATGATCAGTATTATGAAGCTGCTGAAATTGATGGGGCCGGAAGTTGGTCGAAACTCATTCATGTCACCATACCCATGATGTCGGCCGTTATCTTTTTTAACCTGATTATGGGGATTATCAACTCGTTTCAAGTTTTCACTGCGGGTTTCCTAATCACCAACGGTGGCCCGCAAAACTCCACCTTATTTTATGTTTTATATCTCTACCGAAACGGATTCCAATATCTGAATATGGGCTACGCTTCGGCTCTGGCTTGGGTTCTTTTCTTTATCATTTTGATCTTTACCGGGATCATATTTAAAACCGTGGGACGCCAAGTTTATTACCAAGAATAAAAAGTAAATATACACGTGAGATGAGGATAATATGATCGCAGAAGAGAATCAGAGATCAACCATGTCATCTACTCCAAGATCATTTTGGGAGAATACGACGAATCGCAGATCCATGGGCCGGCTAGTAATTTATGCTATCCTGATCGTCGGCGCCATTATTATGATCGCCCCATTTGCGTTTTTGATCAGCAGTTCGCTAAAGGTAGAAACCCAGGTGTTTGAATATCCCATCCGGTGGATTCCCGATCCTGTGCGCTGGATGAATTATGTCGAATCCCTGACTTACAAACCCTTTCATATCTATTTCAAAAACACGATGATTATTGCGCTCCTAAACCAGATTGCCATCTTGGGAACGGCCTCCTTTTGCGCCTATGGCTTTGCCCGTATCGAGTTTCCTGGTAGAGATTTCTGGTTTGGCGTGGCCCTGGCAACCATGATGCTGCCCTATTTCGTGACCATGGTGCCCCAATTTATTATTTTTAGCCGCCTGGGGTGGATGGACAGTTATTTGCCCCTCACGGTTCCCTACTTCTTTGGCGGTGGAGCTTTTAATATATTTCTCTTCCGTCAATTTTTCCGCACCTTTCCTGAAGAACTGGCTGATGCCGCCCGCATTGACGGTTGTACCGAGTTTGGCATTTACTGGCGAATTTTCGTTCCTTTAGCCGTCCCGGCGTTTATCACCGTGGCCATCTTTACTTTCATGTTCAGTTGGAACGACTTCATCGGCCCCCTGCTTTACATCAACACCCCCGATAAATTCACCGTCGCCATAGGCCTGGCCACCTACCGCAGCGCCTTAGGTGTCGGCCGCACGCGTTGGGATCTGCTCATGGCCGCCTCTGTCGCGATGACAGCCCCCATCGTATTGCTCTTTTTCATCCTTCAACGCTATTTTATCAAGGGCGTTGTGATGACCGGGATCAAGGGTTAATCTGAACGCTGAAAATAACAGGGTGGTTATCCATAATGAACAAATTACCTGGCTGGTTCAGTTCTATCCTCCCCTCTCCCACACTTGGGCTGGGAGAACCTCTCAGGGTTTTGTAAATGTAGCCCGGTAATTTATTGCCGGGCTGATCTTTCTACAAGATTTTTATCGCAAGGAGCTAGATTATGGAAAATAAAGTCACCCCCGTTCAAACACGAGAAATCAAAAAACTGGGCGGTTTTATGGGCCAGCGTTTCTTTGCCAATCAAAAGGCCCGTTTGAAAGATGATTATTTATCCGAAAGCTTTATTCGCCTGCACGAAGAAAAAAATGAAGATGGCTGGTTTTGGCTAGGCGAACAAATCGGAAAATGGCTAGATGCCTCTACCTACTCAGCCCTGATTTCGGGTGATGAGGCCCTTTTGCAGAGAGTGAATGAAATCATTGATCGTCTTGCAAGCGCCCAGTTGCCGGATGGTTATTTAGGGATTACCACCCGGCATCACCGCAACCCGGTCCGCGGGATGGAACTCTACGAGATGTATTATGTTCTTCTGGGGTTAGAAGTGGTCTATGACCATTTGGGAAATCAAAAAGCCCTGGAGATTGCTCGCCGCCTGGCCGATTACATCATCCAGACCTGGGGGCCTGAACTCGGTCAATTTCCCCTGGTAGGCCGGTATCCCGGCAACGGGCATGATGGTGGGGAGGGTACCCTTATTTTAGAGCCGATCGTAAACCTGGGAATTCTCACAGGGGATCAACGCTATATAGATTGGGGAGAAAGCGTGTTAGCCAAATGGGACGAGTGGTGGGATCAATACCCGGAAGCCAATCACACTTGCGGTTGGACGCTGATGCAGCAGTTTGCCAATGGCGAGGTGGATCTTTTTGACCTGCGGCCCAATATGCACGCTCATACTTTTCACATGACCTTGCTAGGAATCGCCGCGCTATACCATGCCACTGGCAAAGAGATTTATCAACAAGTTGTCTTAAAAAGTATTAATCGCATCATGAATGAGTGGCTCTTCCTGACCGGGGGCATGTCCTCGGGAGAGCGTTATGTCGAGCGGGAATATTATCATCCTCGCAATGATGTTGAAGTTTGCCCTCAACATACCTGGATTTTACTGCTCGATCAGGCCCTGCGTTGGACGGGAGCAGCAAAGTACGCCGCAGAGATCGAACGCGATCTGTTCAATCACTTTCTGGCAGCCCAACTCGCCGACGGCAGTAATTGGAGCTACATGACGGCCTTAAACGGCAAGGCGCAAGAACCGTTCGGCCCCAATTGCTGCAGTGCCTCCGGGCATCGCATTTCTGGCCGCATGCCAACTTACCTTTACGGGCTTCGAGAGGGCGGCCCGGCGATAATTATTTTCACAGAAAGTGAAGCCCGACTGGAACTCCCCGATCAAACGCTTGTGACAATTCAACAGGAAACCGATTACCCCTCTCAGGGTCAGGTAAAACTCACAATCTCACTTGAGCAGCCAGCCAATTTTACCTTGCACATCCGCATTCCTCCCTTTGCGGAGGGTGCCACCTATCAAGTTAATACCGAATCCAGCGAAAGTGCACCTGCGGCTGAATTTCTGCTGATCGCGCGGCAGTGGCACTCGGGAGATGTTGTTTCGCTCAACCTGCCGCTGCCCCTGTTTGTGCAAGCCAACGAGCATTTGGCCGCGGTGGTGCGCGGCCCGTTGGTGTATTGCCTCTTCCAGGATGCGCAGGATAAGAAGAGCACGATCTATTGGCACCGGGGAATTTACCCGGAAGATAATCAGCTAACCTTAGAAGTCGATCAACCAGAAGGCAGTATCCGTGAAGAACCGGCGAGCGAAGGTTTGCTTGGCCCTGCGCTGCGTGTTGATGGGCATATCCTGCCGCGTGCCCCGCTGTTCTCAACCGCGCAAGCCAATGACCAAACCCTCCCGGCAGAAGCGCAAAACCTTTTACTACTCCCCTTCGCCAACCAGGGAGCCATCCGCGGCCCCTACCGTATCTTCAATCATTACCGCAAACCATCAGACGCTCGCACCTGAGTTACCTAAATTTACAGAAAGGACAAAAAGATATGGACCCCGCTCTTCGTCCCCTGCCAAGGGGCACTGTCAAACTGCTACCGGGTTTGTTTCAGCATCGTTTTGCGCTCAACCGTCAGTACATGATTTCCCTGAAAACCGAAAACCTGCTCCAAAATTTCTATTTGGAGGCCGGTTTATGGCAACCGCGCGGCAAAACGGAAGATATTCACGGGGGCTGGGAAGCACCCACCTGCCAACTGCGCGGTCATTTTCTCGGTCATTGGCTTTCGGCCGCGGCGATGATTGCTGCCAACACCGGCGATCAGGAAATCAAAGGGAAAGCCGATTACATCGTCAGCGAATTAGCCCGCTGCCAGCAAGAAAATGGCGGCGAGTGGGTTGGTTCGATTCCCGAAAAATACCTGGATTGGGTGGCGCGGGGCAAACCAGTTTGGGCACCGCACTACACGCTCCACAAAACCCTGATGGGCTTGTGGGATATGTACGAAATCGGCGGCAATGCCCAGGCCTTGGAAATCCTGCTGAAATGGGCAAACTGGTTCCATCGTTGGAGCGGGCAGTTTACCCTGGAACAAATGGATGACATCCTGGATGTCGAAACCGGCGGCATGCTCGAAGTTTGGGCTAATCTTTATGGCCTCACCGGGGAGCGCGAGCACCTTGAGTTGATCCAGCGCTACGATCGGCGGCGCTTGTTCGATCCGCTGATTGCTGGCCAGGATGTGCTCACCAACATGCACATGAACACCACTGTGCCCGAAGTGCATGGAGCGGCGCGGGCCTGGGAAGTCACCGATGACCCCCGTTGGCGGCAGATCGTCGAGGCCTATTGGCGCAGCGGCGTAACCGAGCGGGGCTATTATGTTACCGGCGCACAAACCAACGGTGAAATTTGGTCGCCGCCCAATGCCCTGTCAGCTCGCCTGGGATTTCGCACGCAGGAACACTGCACGGTATATAATATGATGCGGCTGGCTGATTTCCTCCTGCGTTGGACGGATGATCCTGCTTACGCTGATTATTGGGAGCGCAACCTGTGGAATGGCATCCTGGCCCAACAACATCCCGAAACTGGCATGATTGCCTACTTTTTACCGTTACATGCTGGCGCCGAAAAAGTTTGGGGCTCGCCCACCGAAGATTTTTGGTGCTGCCACGGCTCTTTGGTTCAGGCGCACACCATGTATGCCAACCATATCTGGTTTGAATCTGAGAAAGGCCTCACCTTAAGCCAATATATCCCCAACGAAGCAAGTTGGAACTGGCACGAACAAGAGATTTCTCTGCAACTCAAGCAAGATCAGCAACTCGATTCTCAGCATCGACCGCATAGTCTGGCCTTTGAATTGCAAATCCAAACCCCTCATCCGCAGGAATTCACGCTGCGCTTGCGCCTGCCCTGGTGGTTGAGCGGGGTTCCCATAATTTCCGTGAATGGCAGCCCCCTAGAAGTTGGAAACAGTGCCTCCGGTTATCTGGAAATCCACAATATTTGGCATCAAGATACCTTGCGCATCACATTCCCCAAAGATTTAGTCGCGGTTCCCCTGCCGGATGAGCCTGAAGTGAACGCATTCATGGATGGGCCGGTTGTGTTGGCGGGTTTGAATCCGCTTTCCAATCCGAAACCAACCCGCCGGGAAGATACTTCGAGCGCCACCTTCTGGCCCAATTACCTGATTCGCGGGATCGCCCTCACAGGTGATCCTGCCCAGCCCGGATCGTTCCTGACCCCCGATAACGAGCGCGAATGGTGGTTCTGGCACGGTGGCTACCGTACCCACGGCCAGGAACAGGATATTCGATTCATTCCCCTGCATGAAATTCGAGAAGAATTATATACCGTCTATTTTCCGATCAAAAAAGGAGCATGATCACCATGAAAAAAACCAAAGTCATCCTGCACAAGGATTATCAGATCAGCCCGGTAGACCCGCGCGTATTTGGGGGTTTTCTGGAGCATATGGGGCGCGCCGTTTACGAGGGCGTGTACGACCCCCAGAGTGCTCACGCG
Source organism: Chloroflexota bacterium (assembly GCA_003513015.1). GTDB lineage: Bacteria > Chloroflexota > Anaerolineae > Anaerolineales > UBA11858 > UBA11858. Next base: position 2,956 of record DOTA01000344.1, on the reverse strand, counting down.
GACGCGGACGGATTCCGCACCGATGTATTAGAAGCGATGAAACCCTTAGGCTATACCGCCATGCGCTATCCTGGCGGCAACTTCGCCTCGGGTTACCACTGGATGGATGGCATCGGCCCCAAAGCCAAGCGCCCCACTGTGCGTGATTTGGCCTGGCAAAGCCTGGAGCCGAATCAGGTTGGCACCGATGAATTTGCCAAACTCTCCCGTCAGATGGGTTGGACTCCCATGATGACGGTCAATCTGGGCACCGGCACCCCCGAAGAAGCCCGCAACTGGGTGGAATATTGCAATGCGCCCACCGGCACCTTGTATGCCAATCTGCGTGCCGAAAATGGCTCGCCTGAACCTTACGATCTCAAGCTGTGGTGCCTGGGCAACGAAATGGATGGCCCCTGGCAGCTCGGTCACGTACCGGCAGATCAATATGCCATCCGCGCCCAACAGGCCGCCAAGCTCATGAAAGATGTCGACCCCACCCTGGAACTGGTGGCCTGCGGTTCCTGTGCGCCCGATTTACCCACTTACATGGATTGGGATCGCACTGTGTTGGAATATGTGGGTTCTTATGCCGAATACATCAGCCTGCACCGCTATGTGGGCAACTGGAAGGGAGATACGGCCGATTTCCTGGCGGTGACCAACTCGATCGATCAGCAAATCGAAGAAATGGATGCCGTTTGCCGTTTTGTGCAAGCCCGCAACCGCAGCAAAAAACGCCATTACCTGTGCTTCGATGAATGGAACATCTGGTACCGTGCCCGCAAAGCCGAGCACATGAACGGCCGCGGCACGTTTGCCCCCCATCTCATCGAAGAAGAATACAACCTGGAAGATGCCTTGGTGGTGGCAGGATTTTTCAATAGTTTCATCCGCCACGCCGATGTGCTCAAAATCGCCAATATTGCCCAAATTGTGAATGTGATTGCACCTATGCTGACGCGCGGCGATGATTTGCTGCTGCAAACCATTTATTACCCCTTCGTAATTTATTCCCAGCGCCGCGCGGGAATTTCGCTCCAGCCGGTGGTGGAAGGCCCAGGGTACGAAAGCCCCAGCTATGGATATGTGAACGAGATTGATACCAGCGCCATCTTGGGTGACGGGGTTTTGCACGTTTTCCTGGTCAACCGCAACCTGAAAGAATCCGCTTTGGTGGAGGTTCAGCACCCCGGCGGGCAACTCACGGGTGTGACATCCGCCGAAATTATCAGTGGCACCCATCCCGACGAGCGGAACACCTTCGAGCAACCCAACCGCGTCACCAGTCAACCCTTCCAGGCTGTTTCCGTCAGAGATGGCGCCGCGCAACTTGAAATCCCGCCCTTGTCCGTTGTCGCGGTCAGTTTCACGTGCGCCTGATTGGTAAAGCTGACAAAATTTAATATTCAATGTAGTCGTCAGTGGCAAGTTGAATAAGTTGCGGCAACACCCTGAGCCTGTCGAAGGGTGCGATGTACGTTCAGAAACACGCTTCAACAAGTTCAGTGTGCTAAACTATAGGTGGTCAAAAGGAGTTTGACCACAATAAAACTCACTCATAAACGAGGCATATCATGCGAGTTGTAGTGATTGGTGGAACCGGGCATGTAGGCACATATTTAGTGCCCCGTTTGGTCCGCGCGGGACACGAGGTTATCTCCGTTAGCCGGGGGCAGCGCGATCCCTATCAGCCGAACGCGGCCTGGCAGTCCGTTATTCAGGTAGAAATCGACCGGGAATCGGCAGAAGAACAAAACGTTTTCGGGGAGCAGATTCGCGACCTCGCGCCCGATGTGGTCATCGATATGATTTGCTTCAAGCCAGAAAGCGCAAAAATACTGGTCGAGGCTCTGCGCGGGCGAGTGCAGCAGTTTCTGCATTGCGGCACCATTTGGGTGCACGGCCCGAGCGAACAGGTTCCCACGGATGAGGCGCAGCCGCGCAAACCGTTTGGTGAATATGGCATCAACAAAGCCGCTATTGAAGCCTACTTATTGAAAGAAGCGCGCCAAAACGGGTTTCCGGTCGCAATTTTGCATCCGGGGCATATCGTTGGCCCAGGCTGGATTCCGCTCAACCCTGCCGGGCATTTCAACCCGGTTGTTTTCCGCAGCATTGCCCAGGGGAAACCCGTTGTGCTCCCCAATCTTGGCATGGAAACCGTGCATCACGTTCACGCCGATGATGTTGCCCGAGGATTTGAGTGCGCTCTAAACCACTGGAATCAGGCGGTTGGGGAGAGTTTTCATATCGTCTCCGCTAAGGCACTAACCTTGAGAGGCTACGCTGAAGCCATGGCAAAATGGTTTGGGCAGGAACCCGATTTTCAATATTTGCCCTGGGATGAATGGCGCAAGCAGGTCAGTGAGGCCGAAGCCGCGGCTACCTGGGATCATATTGCCCATAGCCCCAATTGCAGCATCGCCAAAGCCCAACGCCTGATCGGTTACCAGCCCCGTTACACTTCTTTGCAGGCCGTGCAAGAAGCCGTTGAGTGGTTGATTCAGTATGATAATTTGTTAAAATAACTGGGTAGGTAAATCCAAAAAAGTTCCTAAAGTTAATGTCACTGCGAGTGCAGCGTGGCAGCCCCCTAAATAGGTGGAAGATTGCTTCGTCGGCTACGCCTCCTCGCAATGACATCGTTAGAAAATTTTGTTTGAATTACTGTAGTATCGAATTTTATAAACAGTAGAGACAAGGAAAACAGGAGAAATCAAAATGATCGATTTAAAACAATTAGAAGTCTGGTTTATCACCGGCAGCCAGCATTTGTATGGCCCCAAAACCCTGGAGCAAGTGGCCGCAAACTCCAACAAGATCGCGGTTTCCCTGAATGAGACTCTGCCCGTCAAGGTAGTTTTCAAACCGGTGCTCACCACCCCTGAGGCCATCCGCAATTTATGCTTGGAAGCCAATTCCGCGGAGAATTGCGTGGGCCTGATCACCTGGATGCACACCTTCTCGCCCGCCA
>DOTA01000337.1 GCA_003513015.1 Chloroflexota bacterium | reverse complement strand
TGGGGCGGATAGAAGTGGTCATCCTATACCCAGATTTTCAATTTATCGTAGGCCACGGTAAAGGGTTCTTCTGTGGCGGCCCGCACAAAATAGCCGAGCTTGCCAGGATCAAAATAGGTGACATCCAAGGCCTGCGCCAGGAAATAACCATTGGCGTACAGATAATAATCCGCACCGGAAACCAACAGACCCATGCGGTTCTTGGCTCCCGGTGAGGTGTCAATGGCAGAAGTTGCCGCGGGCGGCACTAAAACTGTGGTGGTTTCCACGCCATCCCAAGCAGTGAGGGTATATCGTCCATCGCAGGTATAGCCATACAAATAGCCGCGATCATTATCCGGTGCGCGGAAGATGATGCCAAAGCGATCTTCTGGCAGGCAAACCACAGGCATCTCAACGGTGGTCTCCAGGTAGAAGTTTTCTAACAAAGGCCAGGAGAATTCCCAACAGGCAATCCCGGCCAAACCCTTGGCGGTGACTGAGTATTGCGTGCCGGTAATCTCACTTTTGAAACATTTGTTATCGAACAAAGTCCAATTATTGAACGTATCGAAGTTATCGACACCACTCGGCTTTCCAAGCAGTGCAGCCGGATCACCCGCAACGGGAACCGGCGTAGCGGTTGGCGTAGGCGTATCTGTTGGGGGTATTTCCGTAGGGGTGGCGGTAGGCTCTGCTGTCGGCGATGGCTCGGAGGTTGGCGTGGAGGTTGATGTAGCCATCGGGGCCAAGGCGGTCAGGGTAGCATTGACCTGAACAGCAACTTCGGCGGGGTCAACCGTGGCAGGGGGAACTGGTTCTGCGGGCGCGGCACAGGCTGTGAAAAGCAAAATACCGAGCAAGCCCAAACTAGCAATCCATATAACTTTTTTCATGAGTTTTCTCCTTATCTGTGATCTCAGAAATCAATCACATCTTATCATGTTTAGAATCATCGCAGGCTGGCAAGTTGCTCGGTTCCAGCTGAGTTTAGCGATAAGGATGCTTCACCTCGGGCGGTCTGGCATCTTCAGGAACAGGTGGAATGTAGGGGCTTTCGGCCACTTTGACCTCGAATTCTGCCCGCACGGCCCGGAGTTTTTCAGGGCTGAGATAAAGCTCAATCGCACTGAGGGCCATCACTTTGGCGGCATAAAGCATCCCTTTATGTCCAATCGAACTGCCCGCGCTGGCGACCGCGCCCCAGGAATGGATGGCCACACTGGTGGGAAAACATGCCGTCATCAACATCGAAACCGGGGCTTTCCAACTCAAATCGCCCACATCCGTTGAAGCGGATAAAACTCGGCCTTCATCCAAACTGGGGAACACATCCCCAACCAGGGGCCGTGATAGAACTTTTATGGGGATACCAAACGCATCTGCCATAAACTTTTTGGTACTAGGGGGATAATTAGCCGCAAGTGCCTCTGCAAAGGCATTCTCCGCAGGCGTAAATTCGATAGGGCCTAGCAATTTCATAGAGTCATACTGCAAATCTGCCAAAACATGATTGCTGAGCATATTCGAAGCCCCGGCCTGTACGGTTTCTTCCAGGCGGGTTTCCGTCATTAGCGCCGCGCCCTGGGCAATCTTGCGGATGCGTGCGACCACCTCGTTCAGTTCATCCAAGGTTTCTGCCCGGATGAAATACCAGCTTTGGGCGGTTTCAGGCACCACATTAGGAGCTTGCCCGCCATCCGTGATCACATAATGGATGCGAATGCTTTCGAGGATGTGCTCGCGCAAATAATTCACGCCTACATTCATTAACTCCACCGCATCCAACGCCGAGCGCCCCAGATGAGGCATGGCCGCGGCGTGAGCCGATTTGCCCCAAAAACGGAACTTGATATCGCTAACCGCGATCCAACTACCTTTACCGGCATAATTGGCCCAACCCGGATGAAAATTAAAAGCGGCATCCAGATCATCAAAAGCCCCAGCCAGCGCCATGTAGATTTTTCCGCTGCCATTCTCTTCCGCCGGGCAGCCGTAATAACGCACCGTACCCGCCTGCCCCGTGGCTTGCAGCCACTTTTGGGTGGCCACTGCCCCCGCCAGGCAGCCCGTTCCCAGCAGGTTGTGACCGCAGCCATGTCCCGGCGCGCCCGCGTTCACAGGCTCCTGTGAAGTTTGCTGTTTCTGCGAAAGGCCCGGCAAGGCATCGTATTCACCGGCAAAGCCCAAAATGGGCTGGCCTTCACCCCACTCGGCCATAAAAGCCGTGCTAACGCCACCCACATCCCAAGTGATGGTGAACCCTTGCGAGGCCAAATAATCGGCTTGCAACTTGGAAGCCTTGAACTCTTCAAAAGCCAGTTCGGGATTGGCCCAAATCTCATCCGCCATGCGGGTAAATTCAACCTGATGCGCATCCAACCAGGTTACTACATCCATTTTATTTTTCATCAAAAGCTCCTTTTACATTGTGCACAAAAAATCTTGGTAAAATAGGCCACTCATCGCGCAAAAAAGTATTTTTATGAAAACAGCAACATCAAACGCATCCCCTCGCATTACTTACCTAGATACCGCCAAAGCTCTGGGAATTTTCCTGGTTTTTTATGGCCACATCGTTTCAGAAATCTCCGGGCTGGGAAGTCAGGCAGCCTTCATACAATATAAATTCATCTTCTCGTTTCACATGCCGTTTTTCTTTTTGGTGGCAGGCTTCTTTTTCCGCCGCCGCTTCCAATCCTTGGGGCGTGAAATGAAAGATCTGTTCCTCAAGCGGATGCTGCCGGTATATCTCTTTGGTCTGATAATGTTACCACTGTGGCCGCTCTACCGCTATTTGATTTTGGGCTATGTAGATATCCCCATTTTTAGTGAAAAAGTGCTCCCGTACCTCAAAGGCCAGCCTGAACTCAATCCCATCACCTGGTTTTTAGTTTGCTTATTCACCACGGAGATCATCGCCGCTTTGGTCTTATCCAAAACCCGTCGTACTTTGTGGGGATTTGTCACCGCGGTTCTTTTTCTGGCTTTTGGGCTATATCTGACCGCCAACATCCGGCAAGCGGAACAGCTCTTCGGCATTTATAAAAATACCTGGTATATCCACGAAGCGCTGGTGGCTTTTGGCTTTTACGCCCTAGGTTATTTTTCCTTCCCGATCATCAAACCTGTGCTGCAAGGGAAAGCCATCTGGCGCTTCCTGCTCTTAATACTAGTTATAGGGATCACACTGGCGACTTTTAGCCTAAACGCCCCCTACCCCGAATTTGTGGTAATCATAAAAGAATCCTGGCACGGGAATTCAGGGTGGTTCCTGATCTCTGCGGTTTCTGGTAGCCTGATGTTACTCCTGCTAGCAACCTTAGTGCCCTCTACCAGAGCCATCACTTTTATTGGCAAAAACACTTTGATCTTGCTGGGCATGAATGGCATCTTTCATACCTTTGTGAACATTCATATCGCCACCAAAGTCAACAATCTTGAATCCGTGTGGGTCATTACCGGCATCAGTTTATCCGGATCGATTCTGAGCATTTTATTAAGTGTGCCTGTCATTTTTTTGCTGAATCGCTATCTGCCCCAATTGGTCGGCCGCCCGCAGCAAAAAGGCCCCTGGCTGCCCGCGCTCGAAGAATGAGCCAACCAGGATGCGGCTCTTTTACACGCTCACGGTTTCAAACCTCCGAGGTAATGCAAACTTCGGAGTTCTCCTTAGGAGAATCCGATAACACCCAGTGCTAATCAAAATCACAGGCGGTGGTAGGTACGCAGCACTCGTAAGACCTCATCCAACGGCAAGGCCTGCACGGTGCGATTTTCAAAGCCTGTCATGGTTTCGGCGGCACAGAGGGCGTTGAGAATGGCCTCCTCGGTAGCCTCCGCCACTGCGGTGAAAAAGGGATTCATCTCTTGGTGGGTGATCATCCGCAAACAACCAATTTCTTCAGCCTGTGCGGGAATATGGTTGCCATTCGAAAATGCCAGGAAAATATCGCCGCTATAATTATGCCCATAGCCCCCCACCCGTGCTAAGCCCACGGTAGCGCGCTGTGCTAAGCGCTTGCATTGTATGGGCAAAAAGGGCGCATCCGTGGCGATGATCACAATGATCGAACCACCCGGCTGGACCAGCTTGGGGAGGGGATAATCTTTCAGGCTGATTTCCCGTCCCACGGGAATACCATCAATCCGCAGATCAGCCCGTTCGCCGTAGTTGGTTTGCACGAGAACCCCCACGGTAAAGNNCCTTTGCCCTCATGCACTTCCACATCGTATTCAATCAAGGCTTCACGCACAATGCCCACCTGGTTGGTGTTGGTGAGAGCGATGGGCGAACCCAGCATGCCGGATTCTTCCAACCACAATAGGCCGGTCATTTCGCCGTTACCATTGAACGAGTGATACCCGGCAAAAGCATGATCTTCACGGCTGAGATCGGCGCGCGGTAGCACCACGGTGACTCCCGTACGGGCGATACGGGGTTGGTCAGCGATCAGGGTGGTATGGCCCACATACACCTCGGGAACATCGGTAATGGCGTTGTGGGGGCCGGTGGGTAAATCACCAATGATGATGCCTAAATCTCGCAAACGGGGTTTCTGATCCATTAAAGCCTCTCAAATGAAAATTTCTATGGCTCAATTGTACCTGTTCTCACAGGCATTATGCTATAATAAGGCCGTCATGGAAAACGAGATTAACAACACCAAAACCACAACACCCCCATTGCCAGCCTCCACAGGGTATCAGGCCGGGACATCGCCTCAACAACTTCGCCAACAGCGGTTGATTACCATCGGGATTGCGGTGGTCGCCCTGGTTTTCTTGGCGATCATTGTGCTGGTAACCGTTGCTTTACTTCGGCAAGATGCTGAAACGACCTCAAAAATTGCCGATGTATTTATCATCTTTATGGCGCTTGAATCCTTGGTGATCGGGTTGGTACTCGTAATCCTGATCGTTCAACTGGCGCGGCTCATCAATCTGCTACAAAACGAGATCAAACCCATCGTTGAATCAACCAACGAAACAGTCAGCACCTTGCGAGGCACCACCCAATTCCTGAGTGATAATATCTCAGAACCGGTGATCAAGCTCAACGAATACCTGGCGGGGTTATCGGAATTTTTCAAAATCATTCGCCCCAAAAGCAAGAAAAAACAAGATCAATAATATTTAAAACACAGAAGGAGTGTGAAACATGTCGGAAAAATCAAATGAATTTGGTGCTTTTTTGGCTGGATTATTAGTCGGTGGGTTGGTTGGCGCAGCCACCGCCCTGCTGATGGCTCCCCAATCCGGTGAAGAAACTCGCACCCTGCTTCAGGAAAAAAGCATTGAGTTGAAAGATAAAGCCTCTGCCAGTGCCGAAGATGTGATTGCCCGTGCCGAAGCCGCAGCTGCCGAAGCGCGTGGCTACGCCGAGGAAATGCGGCACAAAGCCGAAGAAGCTATTGCCCATATCCAAAAAGCTCATGAAGAAGCGGTGGATGAAATCGAAGAAGCCGCCGACGATGCGGTCGATGAAGTCCAAGCTGCTGCCTAGTCTGTAACTTAGCAAACAAAAAATCCCCCGGCTCAAAATCCGGGGGATTTTTTGTTTTAGCGAAATTTATTCCAAGTTCGCAAAGACATCCACCAACGCGGCCAGCACATCCCCTGCCAAAACCGTGGCCGTGCTGCCCATCACCGCCGCGGCCTGTAACCCGGCCTGAGCGTGAATCCAGGCTCCGGCAGCGGCGGCTTCGAAAGCCTCCAGGCCCTGCGCCCGCAAACCGGCAATCAACCCGGCCAGCACATCGCCCGTGCCTGCCCTCCCCAACGCCGGAGTCGCCACCGAGATCACCGCGGTGCGGCCATCGGGCGCGGCAATCAACGTGAAGGCACCTTTAAGCACTACCACATGCCCCCATTGCCGGGCAAATTTTTCGGCAATTTCTAAACGATTGGATTGGATTTCCGCGGCGGTGAGACCAGTTAATATAGCCATCTCACCCGGATGAGGCGTAAGCACTGCGGGGGCCGGGAGTTGATCCCACCAAAAGGGGAGTTGTGCCAGCAATTTGAGGCCATCCGCATCCACCACCATCGAGGGCAGATTTTGACCATCCGAGAGCAACCCGGCGATAAAATTCTGCGAAGTTTCCCGCGTGCCAAAGCCGGGGCCAAGTAATAGAGCGGTGGGCTTATCCAGGTTAGCACACACAATCTCGGCAGCCTCGGCAGCGATAAAGCCGTCTTCGTGAGGCAGTAGGAGCCAGGTGGCTTCCACAAAGGCGCTGGCCAAGGCCGCGTGCAACGGAGCGGGGACCGCTAAAGTTACCCAGCCCGCCCCGCTGCGGAAGGCGGCTTCGCCTGCCAGCAGCACGGCTCCGCTGTAGTTAAGCGAGCCACCCACCACTAGCACGGTGCCAAAGGTGCCCTTGTGACCATCCAGCGGACGGGCGGGCAGCGTGCGCCGCACCCAGGCGGCCTCCACCACCTCGCGGAGCAGACCGTCATACGCGGGCAAACCTGCGGGCAAGCCGATCCCCACCATTCGCAAATCCCCCACGAAGTTGAAGGCCGAGAATTTGAGCAAACCCTGTTTGATGGCCGCCATCGTGACGGTGATCTCCGCGGGGATGGTCTCGGGGGCGGCTTCACCCGTATCGCAATCGACGCCAGAGGGGCAATCCACGGCAATCACCCGCGGGGGTGATTGCATTTCCGCGAGGCGGATGCGCACGAAATCGAGGGTTGCGGCGGCGCTCCCCCGCAGCGGCAGGCGGATGCCGGTACCGAAAACGCCATCGAGCAGCACGGCGAAATTCTCCAGGGCCGTGGCTAACTTCTCGTAAGCGGGATCACTGTCAAGTTCCAGCAACGTGCCGCCTGCGGCCAGAAACCGCGCCACGAGGGGATCATCCGCCGGGCGCGTTTTGACAACGTAAGCGGTGGTCTGCCAGCCCCATTCCTGTAAATAGCAAAAGGCCACCAGGGTATCCCCACCGTTGTTGCCGGAGCCAACCAGCCCGAGGGCGGATTGGCTTCCCGCCTGATTGTACGCATCGCGCACAACTTCGGCCAGCCCGCGCCCGGCATATTCCATCATTTGGGCGTAAGTGTTGCCGCTGGCATCGGCTTCTTTTTCAATGGCAATCATTTGGGAAACGGAAACGTATTTCATGGAGTTTCCTTATCTGCACACTTCGACAAGCTCAGTGTGCTTGGGTAGCACCTTATTACCCGGTAACACATTACTCACTCCCAAATTTCAACCCAACCCAGCCCCAATTCATCCAACTTGGTGCGCGTGGGATAACCAGTCTCGGCATCCCAACCGCGGGCGGCATAATAGGCGGTGAGCAGCTCTTCGAGGGGGATCACGTACCCGGCTGCGCCGCCCTCTGCATAGGGTTCGAGCAAGGGTTTGGGGAGTTTATCGTTGGTGCGAGTCAGACCCAGACGGTTGTTGATGGCGCGTTTCAGGTTCCAGCCGCGCTCCCCGGCCCTCAGCAGATCGACGAGGGTGTAGCTTTCACCCGTAGCGGCGTTGACCAATTCGAGCACGGTTTGGGGCGGCACATTCGCAAATAAACACATCACCAGGGCATTAAAAACCGTGCGCCAGTTTTGATGCAGGGCCACGTTGGCAGCCTTTTCGGCCCCGGCCTGACGCTCGAAGTTTTCCATGCCCAAATCTTCTTCGGTGTAGCCGAAAAGATCGGCCATAAAGTAATCGGATTGGTTGTGGCAGGCGCCGCGCGGCGAGGTGGCGTAGGTCAGGGCCATGCCGGAGGCGGCACGAGGATCATGGTAAGCCACCTCCAGGCCGTTGACTTGCACGGCAGCCTCCTCAAAGCCGAATTTGCGCCCCAGGGCACGGGAACCCTCTGAAATCCAGGCACCGAGGCCCTCCCTGCGAGCGGTCAGTTCCACCAGTTGGGCCACGGCCTCCTGATTCCCCCAGGTCAGCGCCAATCCGCCGGTATCCGCCGCGGTGATCGCGCCGCGCTCATAGAGCGTAAACGCCAGCCCGATGGTGTTGCTCAGGCTGATCACATCCAGGCCGAGTTGATCGCATCGCTCGCCCATGCGGGTGATGAAAGCCAGATCGTCGATCAGCAAGTTGGGGCCAAAACCCACGATGGTTTCGTACTCGGGGCCTTTTTGTTTGCCGGGTTCGCCAGGAAGTTGCACCACCCGTCCGCAGGCGATTACGCAGGCATGGCAGGCGCTCACGCCGGTCAGGATGGTCTCGCTCATAGTGGCGCCGCTAACGTTGTAGACGCCCTCGAAGGTGCCCGCCTGAAAATATTTTTTGGGCATTTCGCCCATATAATCGGCAAAATCGGCCACGCCGGCCGAGCCTAGCTCGCGCGTGGCATTCGACATATTATCTTCCCGTAGAACGTGATTGGCGGCGGCGCGCAATTGGGAAAATTCAGCGGTTGCTGTGGGGATTTGTCCGTTGCCGCGCACCGACACGGCCTTGAGATTTTTGGCGCCCATCACCGCACCCATGCCGGTGCGCCCGGCCACACGCCCATGATCGGTGAGCACTAAAGCAAAGGGGATTTGGGATTCCCCTGCCGGGCCGATGACCGCTACTCTGGGTTTTTTACCGCGATTTTCAGCGATGATCGCGGCCTGGGTTGGGGTGGTTCCCAGACCCCAAAGATGAGCGGCCTCCCGAATTTCAACCTGACCATCCTCCACCCACAAGTACGCCGGATTTTCGGCTTTGCCGGTGATCCACAGGCCCAGGTAGCCGGCCTTGCGTAATTCCGGCCCCCAAAACCCGCCGCAATTGGATTCGGCCCATAGCCCGGTAGCCGGAGATTTGCCGCAGATCACGAAGCGCCCCACAGAGGGGCCAGCCGTGCCGGTGAGCGGACCGTTGAGAAAGAGCAGCGGCGCTTCCGGCGAGAGCGGATCAAGCTCGGGGATCAGGGAATCATAGAGGATGCGCGCCGCCAGGGAGGCGGCACCCAAATAATCCCGCGCCCAATCGGCGGGCACGGTAAATTCTTCGGTTTGACGGGTAGTGAGGTTGATTTTTAGGATGGGTTGGGACATTTTCGTTAGGTAGTTAAATAGTTGGGTAGTTGATAGAGCTTACGGCTTACGGCTTNNCAGATTGTAACTTGTAGCTTGTACGTAGTTTACCAAATTTTGAGGTGGTCTGGGTAAAAATTTAGGCTATACTTGCCGCATGCATGTAACCGATCCTGAACCCCAATTATCTGTGATCTTACCAGCTTATAACGAGGTGGAAATTATCGGCAAAGTCATTCAACAAATCTCTGCTGTACTTTCGGAGCACGAGATTTCCAACGAAATCCTGGTGATTGACGATGGGTCGACCGATCAAACCGCGGCGCAAGCCGAATCCTTTGGAGCAAAGGTATTGCGGCATCCCTACAATATTGGCAATGGTGCGGCCATCAAAACTGGAATCCGCAATGCACATGGCAAAGTATTGGTTATGCTGGATGCCGATGGGCAACACAAACCGGAAGATATTCCGCGCTTGTTAGAAATGATCGGCCCTTATGATATGGCTGTTGGGGCGCGTACGCGTGCATCAGATACCGCCGCCCATCGCGATCTGGCCAACAGTATTTACAATGGGCTGGCAAGTTACGTTTGCGGGCGCAAAATCGAAGATCTGACTTCGGGGTTTAGGGCTATTAAAACCCCGGTGGCACAAGGTTTCGTCTATCTTTTGCCGAATAAATTTTCGTATCCGACCACCATTACGCTGGCAACGGTGCGCTCCGGGCGGGCGCTAACCTATGTACCCATCACCACCCGAAAGCGCGTGGGAAAAAGCAAAATTCGGCTGTTGCGGGATGGGTCACGTTTTTTACTGATTATCTTGCGGATTGCAACCTTTTACGCGCCGCTGAAAGTATTTATTCCGGCAAGTTTCCTCATGTTCTTTCTGGGGTTCGGGTACGGGCTATTCAAAGTTTTGGCGCTGGGCTTACCTTATGGCCCCACTTCGGCGATGCTGATGACCCTCTCGGTGGTGGTATTTCTGATTGGGCTGGTTTCCGAACAGGTGGCACAATTGCGTTTCGACCGTTCGGAAATCTTTGAAAACGGGGAATAATCTTTGAAAGTTCAAACTTCGGGCCTGATTCTTTCCACTGGGCGCACTGGAACGATGTTTTTTGCCAGCTTGCTGCAAGAAATTTTCCCGCAAGCCGCTGTTTACCACGAGGCGGGTGAACGCTCCCGGTTAATCAATATTTTTACCCATGCCCACCTCAGCGGATTTTTACCGTTAAGTGTGCCCCTGTGGGCCTGGCAACGGGTGATCGCCATTGATCTGGCTGATTGCCAAAAAGAAGTTTATATCGACTCCAACAATATGGTCTATGCGCTCTTGCCGCTCAAGCCAGATTTATATCCGGGGCTACGGGTGATCCATCTGGTGCGCGATCCGCGCGAATATGTGCGTTCGCACATCAACTGGGCGCGGCACCGCCCCAAGAGTTTTGTCGCCAATTACCTGACCCCATTTTGGCAACCGAATGCCTGGCTTCTAAAGGAAATGACCTGGTCGAAATGGATGGGCCTGAGCCGGTTTGAACGCTATTGCTGGATTTGGGATTTCAAAAACAGGTTCATCGGCCAACTGGCTGAATCAGAAATACCATATTTGCGGATATTTTTCGAAGATTTTTTTGGAGGCCCGAAACCGCTGGCTCGCTTCAATGAGATGCTCGCTTTTCTGGGTTTGGAGAGGGCTATCGGGATCGAGGATCGTTTTCAGCGTCCGGTGAATCCTGCCAAGGGAAAATCCTTCCCGAAATGGCAAAATTGGTCCGCTCAACAATGCCGGCAAATCCAGCTGATCTGCGGTGAAACCATGCACACTTATGGCTACGGTAACGAGCCAGCCTGGCTTGAAAAGCTCAAGCCTTCCAACGGGGTAGCAACTTGAAAAAAAAAGCCAATCTAATCGGCTTGTTCCTTTCGTTAGTTGTGATTGCCTACGTGCTTGTCAAACTCGACTGGCAAGCCGCATATGAAACTTTTGCCCATATCAATTTGGGCTGGCTATCAGCCGCATTCGGCATATATTTGCTCAATTATGTTTTACGGACCTTGCGTTTTAAAACTTTACTCAATCTGGAGCAAGTTCCCTTTCGCCAACTTTTCGGTGTGACCAATCTGTATGGCATGTATTTATATTTGATGCCTGCCAAATCCGGGGAATTGGCATATCCTATTTTGTTGAAAAACCGCTTAAATGTACCCTTGCCGGAAAGCACCGCCACGCTGATTGCGGCACGTTTCTTTGATTTTGCCACGGTAGCGCTCTTTCTTCCGGTGGTTTTGGTCACTTTTTGGGGTCAGATTCACCCCTGGGTTCGAGTGGGCGCGCTCTTATTTGTGGGCGCGGTATTCATTTTGGGAATCGGGATGATCTGGCTTATCCGGAATCCATCGAGAGTAGAAAATCTGCAAAAAACAAATATCACATCTCAATCCCTCGCCACGCGGCTGTGGCGTGGGTGGGCAAAGCTGGTTCGCAGCCTGCAAGCCATTGATGAACGCCAACAATATTGGCAGTTGTGGCTGCTGACGATTTTGATTTGGCTATGTGTGTGGAGCAATTTTTATTTTATTGTGCTCAGCTTAGGAGAATCGTTGAGCTTTTTGCAGATGATCGTGGTTTCAATAATTATGGTGCCAATGACGCTGTTGCCAGTGCAGGGCTTTGCCAATGTAGGTACCCACGAAATTGGCTGGGTAGCCGCCTTTGCTTTGTTTGGCTATCCGGAAGGGGTTGCGCTGAATATTGCGGTCAGCAGCCATATCATTATGTTATTTTTTGTGCTCCTTCTAGGATCTTTAGGAGCCCTTTTACTAAGAAAGAAAACCTTTCTGCCGGTTAAGTTGAATGAGAGATAGCAAATTTTCCCACTGGTTCAAACCCATAACACTGCTCACAGTCTGGACTGCCCTTTGGTGGCTGCCCTGGCAACCCTGGCTGGCTGGCCTGCCCTGGCTAGGTTTCGTT
>DOTA01000192.1 GCA_003513015.1 Chloroflexota bacterium | reverse complement strand
CTTTCCTTCTGGATTGGCTTTATGGCCGCCACAGTTTTTTGAAATAGGGGAACAGGCGAGTTACCAGCCACCAAAAAACTGTGGCGGCCATAAAGCCAATCCAGAAGGAAAGGCTTTCAAGGTTTAGATTTCTGATCCGATCAATCATGGCTTTTCCGCGCTAATCATAACATTGTTTTAAATCAGGTGGCATAGAGAATGCGTCCGCAAGAATCGCAAAAAATAATTTGGCTGGGGGAACGAGCGGCTTGGAAAAGTGAAGCTGTGAGAGTGGACCCGCAAGCTCCACAGGCCTGATCTCTGACTTTGGCAACCGCTACCCCAGCGTGCTGTTTTCGCAGGCGCTCGTAGATTTTGCGATCTTCCGCTGCGATCACTTTATCTGCACCCCCCCGCAGATTGTTGAGGTTTTGGCCTTCATGGATGATTTGGTCGCGCTCCTGCATCAGGCTGGCTTGTTGCTTTTCTGCTTGAGTGCGGTATTTTTTTAGAATATTTTGGGCGTCTTGATTTTTAGCACCCGCTTCATCTACCACGAGCATGCTTTCGAGTTGGCGTTCTTCTAAAATTTCCAAGAAGCGTTTCAGAGCCGCAACTTCGTTTTGCAAATCTTGTAATTCTTTTGGGTTGCGGATGCTGCCTCCGTAGAGGGCGGCTTCGGATTGTTCAATTTTTATGCGTTGTTCTTTTACTTTTGACTCCGCTTCTCGGAGATCCTTTTTCGCCATTTCAAGATTTTTCTCCGCTCTTTGTGACAGCACAGTTGCTTTCCGCAAGTTGGCATTATCGGAGAGCAGAACTTCAATTTGCTCTAAACGCTGGCGGGCCTGATCGATTTTCGTGTCAATCTGTTGCAGGTGATATAAGTTTTGGGATCGGCTCATGTTTTCTTCCAGAGATGGCTAAACATAGGTTTGTGATCTGACGGTGATAGCTCCATATTAGCGCTGCAAAATCAACGATAGGCGGTTTGCCAGGGCATTGATGTTTGTTTTGATTAATGCTTCCAAATCGGTATTGGGATCTTTCAAATAAGCCTGCCAGATATCTGACAACGTGCGCGGTAAGCGCCGCTCGATAACACCCCAGAGCGATACGGCCGGATAAGCGCGTCCCGTTTCGAACCGGGTTACCAATTCTCCCAAAACGGGATCCTCCGAAAATTGTGGGGAAGCCAGGGTTTCGCGGCGAACAGGATACAGACCCACATGCGGTGCATATACTTTTTGTACTCGATCGCTGGTTAGAAAACCAACCAAGCGCACGGCAGCAACTTTGTTGCGTACATGTTCCCAGATCACCAAATCGGAACCTCCCAAGAAGGCTATACCTGGAAGTGGCACAATCCCCAGGTTTTCCCACACCTCTGGAAGCGCAATATCCTCGTATGCGGGTAATTGCCACGGGCCGCCGATCAAAGCCGCGGTTTTGCCCTTTTTCCAAAAATAATCGCTGACATGATCTGGGTCAAGCGCTTTGGCAGGCTGGGGTAAGAAACGGCCTAATTCATAATATTTCTTTAGGCCGGCAATGCTTTCTGGGCTATTGAATAGCACCTTCTGGCCATCCTGGCTGACGAAATCGCCCCCGGCACTCCAGATCCAATTCGCAACATAATGAAGCGTATTTAATGTAGGCACGGTTGGTACTGCCCAAGGATATTCAACGCCGCTTTCTCGCAGGGCCTGAAATGTGAGCTTAAATTGGTCGTAGGTCTCGAAGGCTGTGCGAGGATCAAGTCCGGCTTTTTCGAAGAGATCGCGGCGATAAAATAAAACGCGCATCCCCACCATCCAGGGCATTGCCCATATTTGATCTCCTCCGGCAACCTTACAGGTGTTCCACGGCCCTGGCAAATAGTCGGATTCGAACCCGACGACTCGCAAATCGGCTGGCTGGATGGGTTGCAGGCTGTTCATAGCCACAAAGCTGCTGATCCAGGTTGTACCAACTTCCGAAACATCAACGCCTTCTCCGTGCAAAGCTGTTTGGAGCAGGGTATCCATGCCTTCGCTCCAATTTAGCACCTGCAATTTAACCTGGATCCGCGTTTCAGCCTTAAACTCATCTAACAATGGCTGTAACACATCTTCAACATCCCCCACGAGTTGTTGCATTACCGATAAAGTGATTTCTTCAGCCATGAAATCTTCTGCGCCTCCTAGGGTGTTGCGCTATTTCAGCCGTTTAATTTCAAAAACATTCAACGGGTCCCGTTTACCTTTGGCCTGAATTGGTTCCATCTTTTGAACCACAATTTGGTGTGAAACCAATTCGTAAGCATTTTCGCTGATTAAGATTTGTCCTCGGGCTGCGTTTTCTTGGATGCGTTTTGCAGTATTGACGCTATCACCGATAGCAGTATAGTCGATGCGTTGTTCCGTGCCTACCAGCCCCATAACCGCTGGCCCGTAGTGGATTCCAACCCCAAAGCCTAATTGAAATTCTAGGGGAAGTTGCCTGTGTAAGGCTTCGATTGAATCCCGCAATCCCAACGCGGCTTTAACAGCCCGTAACGTGTGATCTTCTTGCAAAATAGGGGCATTGAACCAGGCCATAACGGCATCGCCCATAAATTTATCAACGGTACCCTCCTGATCCAAAATGGCTTCCGCGGCGGCTGCCAGGTATTGGTTCAGGATTGAAACCAGTTGTTCAGGCGCAAATCTTTCACTGAAACTGGTAAAACCGCGCACATCGGCAAATAAGGTGGTGATCATACCGCGCTCGCCGCCCAATTGAATAGCATCGGGGTTGAGTTGGGCAATCACTGCGGGCGAGACCATTTTCCCGAATAAACGGCGTTGCGCTTCCAACTTTTTGCGCTCAGTTAGATCATCAAGCACGATGGCAACACCTTGGGTAGATGAACTTGCATCTTTGAGCGGAGAAAGATTGAAGCGTAAATCGACATCTCCGCGATCGGGCAGCGAAGAATTGATTTCCAAACCAAGGATAGGCTCATCCGTGGCGCGTACAAACGCGATTGACTCGCAAAGCTGCTCCCCGATAGGTGGCAAACAATCGGTAAGGGCTTGGCCGATAATATTTTGAGCCGATGTGCCTAAAATGGATTCGGCGGCCCGATTGCAAAGTGTGATCTGATCTTTGACATCTGCTGTGATTACCCCGCTGGCGATGGAGGCAAAGATATTATCCATCAGGTTTTTGAGTTCCGTGACTTCGGCCAGGGTGCTGCGTACAGATTCAAAGAGTTGTGCGTTTTCAATGGCAACCGCGGCCTGATTGGCAAAAGCAGCTAACAGGTCGCGCTCACTTTCGGTGAATATTCCCGCACGGATGCGATTGTCGGCGTAGATGACGCCAGTGAGTTCGTCTTTCGATTTTAAGGGCACGCATAAGATTGAGCGTAGATTATAGGCGATGATGCTGGCTTGTCCGTCAAAACGCGGGTCTTCTTGCGCATTGGTGGTGACAATCGGTTTGCTTTCTTCGGCGACGCGGTTGATGACGGTGCGGCTGATGGCAAATTCTGAGGTTTCTACAAATTCTTGTTCCCAGTTTCGGGCTACTCGAATGCTGAGTTCGCCGGTTTCGTCTCGGAGCATCAAAAAACCGCGCTCAGCGCCAGTCAGGCGGATAATTGTGTCCATTACGATGCGGAGGACATCGTTCAAATCCAGAGATGAGTTGACAATGCGCCCAATATCGGCCAGGGCGCGCAAATCTTTGCGCTCTTCTTCATGTAGGGCGACTTGCTTGCTGATGTTATCGATGTGGGTGGCAAGATGGGTGAGGCGGGTGAGTGTATCGTTGGGGATGTTGGCGCGGCTATCTCGGAGTTGATTTTGTACAGCCAAAAGCTGGCGGCTTAAATCTTTGAGTTGCCGATCTGGCATCGTTATTGAGGTAGTGGTTGAATCATCTGTCATGATTTCCTCGGGAGCGAGTTGCTCTTTTGAGAGGGGCTAACTTGTGGTTTAACGGAAGCCTCTCCAAATTTCAGAGAGATTGGATTCAATCAGGCACTAAAATTTCTTTAGTTTA
>DOTA01000274.1 GCA_003513015.1 Chloroflexota bacterium | reverse complement strand
GGCACCAATCGCGCCTTCCATCCCTCTGATTACCAGATCAGCAGCTTCTGTCCAACCCAGGTAGCGGAACATCATTTCTCCGGAGAGAATCACCGAGCCAGGGTTTACCTTATCCAGATCAGCATACTTGGGGGCGGTGCCGTGAGTGGCTTCGAAGATGGCGTGCCCGGTCTCGTAGTTGATGTTCGCTCCTGGTGCAATACCAATGCCGCCCACCTGGGCTGCAATCGCATCGGAAATATAATCGCCATTCAGGTTCATGGTCGCGATGATATCATAATCACGCGGGCGAATGAGCACAAATTGCAAGGAAACATCAGCAATTGAGTCTTTGATAAGCAATTTCTTTTTCCACTGCCCATTGCCGTGTGTATCCCATAATTTCAGGGCTTCTTCCACTTCCTGTTTGATGTCATGCTGTTGGGCAGGCGACATCATGTCGAAGCCAGGATCAATCATCTTGGCATTCTCTGCGATGGTCAGGTCCGGATTGGCTTCCTTGTTACCCAGGATCCAACTCTCACGCTCGGTGACGATCTGATCACGAAATTCGCGCTTGGCCAGGGCATAGCCCCAATCCTTGAAAGCGCCTTCCGTATATTTCATGATATTGCCTTTATGAACCAGGTTGATGTTCTTCCGGTTATTCGCCAGCGCCCAGTTAATGGTGGCACGAACGAGACGCTCTGTGCCTTCTACGGAAATGGGTTTAATTCCGATTCCAGCCGTATTGGGGAAGCGGATTTTTTTATAATCTTCGGGGAAGGCACCTTTGTATAACGCCATGAATTTTTCATTCCCCTCTGTTCCGTAGGGATATTCAATCCCGGTATATATATCTTCCGTGTTCTCTCGAAAAACCACCATATTCACATATTCCGGGTGTTTCATCGGAGAAGGTGTACCTTCAAAATAGCGGATGGGGCGCATGCAAACGTACAAATCGAGCAACTGCCGCAAAGCCACGTTCAACGAGCGGATACCGCCACCGATCGGGGTGGTGAGCGGTCCTTTAATGCCTACCAGAAATTCTGTAAATACTTCTTGGGTTTCTTCAGGCAGCCAGGTATTGAACAGCTTGAAAGATTTTTCACCGGCGTAAACTTCCATCCAATGGATTTGACGTTTGCCACCATAGGCTTTTTCAACGGCAGCATCAAACACTCGAACGGACGCAGCCCAAATGTCACGCCCCGTCCCGTCACCTTCCACAAACGGGATCACCGGATTATCTGGAACCAGTAGCTCTCCATTTTCAATCCGAATTTTTTCACCATTTTCAGGAACTTTCACATTCACATAACTCATCACACTGCTCTCCTTAATTATTTTGTTCTCCACTTAGATGCAAAAAAAACGCATTCGTTACGAATTTCCATCGGTGGGGTGTTGCAAGGGCATCATTATACCCAAACGGAACTCTATTTTTCTCTTGCATTTCTGAAAGGGTTTTCAGACCACCCATATTATACAGGTATCAAATCAACCCGATAAAATTCTGCGGGTTATAATGTCGCTTACCGATACAATCGGTTTATCTTTTCCCCAACTGGAGTTTTCATGGATACCCAACCAGAAGCAATCAAGCAGAATTCTGCTACCGCGTGGCACGCACTGGATGCAAACGATACCCTCAATCAGTTTGCTGCGCCTGCGGATCAGGGGCTGAGTACCGCAGAAGCCGCCAAAAGAATTGGAATTTACGGCCCCAATCAATTGACCGAAGCACCTCCCACAACGATCTGGCACATGTTGTGGGAGCAGTTTAATAACTTTGTAGTGATTTTGCTGATCGTGGCCGCGATCATTTCCGCGTTATTGGGCGATTACATTGAATCGGCCGCGATTGTTGCCATTGTAGTTTTGAATGCGGTGTTAGGGATCGTGCAAGAACGCCGGGCTGAGCAAGCCCTGGCAGCTTTGCGCAAACTGGCCGCGCCTGATGCCAATATCCTGCGCGACGGACATCGGATAACGGTGCCGGCCAGCCAACTGGTGCCGGGAGATATCGTCTTTTTGGAAGCGGGCAACTATATCCCCGCAGATGTGCGCCTGATCGAGGCCGTTAATCTCCGGGTTGAAGAGGCTGCTCTGACAGGGGAATCGTTGCCAGCCCAAAAGGATGCCAAAACTGTGTTACCTACCAACATCCCGTTGGGCGATCGCACAAATACGGCTTTTATGGGGACGGTGGCGAGCTATGGGCGCGGTAAGGGCATTGTGGTCAGCACAGGGATGCATACGCAAATTGGCTTAATTGCTGAAATGTTGCAAGGGGTCGAACAAGAACAAACCCCCTTGCAGCGCCGTCTGGATCATCTGGGTAAGGTACTGGGCTGGGCTTCGTTGACGGTTTGNNATGCGCGAGATGATCCGGCGGAATGCCCTCATCCGCCGCTTATCTTCCGTGGAAACGCTCGGTTCGGCAACCGTGATCTGTTCTGACAAAACGGGGACTCTCACTCAAAACGAAATGACGGTTACTCGGATTGCCGCGGATGGACATGTAATTTCGGTGAGCGGCATTGGTTACAACCCCAATGGTGAATTTTTCAGAGATGGCGAACTTGTCAACTTGCGGGATTACCCTGCCATTCTAACCACGTTGTGGGTAGGCGCGTTGAATAATGACGCCGTGCTAGAAACTTCGGGCGAAAGCGCAGGGGAAACCACTTACCGGATGGTTGGAGATCCCACAGAGGGAGCTTTAATTGTTGCAGCTGCCAAAGTTGGCACACTGCCCAACCCCTTGAACCAGGCCTATCCCCGCATTCAGGAAATTCCTTTCGATTCAGAACGGAAGCGTATGATCACTGTTCATACGGTGCGCGATCCCCGACCGGATGACATCTCGCCATTCTATGATGATAAACACCGCGAATGGTATGTGGTCGCCGAAAAGGGCGCACCGGATATCGTTTTGCATCAGTGCACACACTACCAAAATAAAGCCGATGAGGCTGTGCCGCTGGACGATGAACAGCGCCGCCGAATTTTGGCCGTCAATGACCAGATGACCCAAGATGCGTTGCGTGTTTTAGGGATGGCTTATCGGGTTGTCAATGATCTGGATGAAAATGGAGACGGGGAGGTCACTAATCACGAACTTGAACACGGCTTGATTTTTGTCGGCCTGATCGGCATGATTGATCCGGCTCGGCCAGAAGTGCCTCCCGCGCTGAAGATAGCCCGACGGGCTGGCATTCGCACGGTGATGATCACGGGAGATTACCCCAAAACCGCGCAGGCCATTGCCGAAGATATCGGTTTGATGCAAGCCGACCATCAAGTGCTCACCGGAGATGATCTCGACCAAATGAGTGCTGAAACTTTGCAAAAGGAAGTCCAACGCACCGATGTTTTTGCCCGAGTTTCGCCCCAACATAAGATGCGCATTGTGCAAGCGCTGCGCGCCAATGGCGAGGTCGTCGCCATGACCGGCGATGGTGTCAACGATGCACCCTCGATCAAGCAGGCCGACATTGGCGTGGCGATGGGCATCACCGGTACAGATGTGACCAAAGAAGCCGCCGATATGGTGCTTACAGATGATAACTATGCCAGTATCGTTTCGGCCGTGGAACAGGGACGTATCATTTATAGCAACATTCGCAAGTTTGTTTTCTTCTTGCTCTCTTCGAATATCGCCGAGATCATGATTATTTTCCTGGCCACAATTTTAGGGTTGCCCATGCCTTTGACGGCTATTCAACTGTTGTGGCTGAATCTCGTCACAGATGGCGCACCCGCTCTGGCTTTGGCCGTTGAAAAAGGTGATCCGGATATTATGCAGCGTCAGCCGCGCTCCCAAAAAGAATCGATTATTAATCGCAGCATGAGTTTGGGCATGGTGATACAAACTGTTGGGCAAACCGGGGTGACTTTACTGGCTTTTGGATTGGGATTGATCTGGCATTTGGAAGCTGGCGCGATGTTACCGGCCGGGATGAATCCAATTACTTATATTTTGCAGCACGATTGGAGTGGCATAGATGTCCAAACCGCTGAAACCATGGCGTTTGTGACCCTCTCGCTCTGTGAACTATTCCGGGCTTATACAGTTCGCTCAGAAAGGGTCTCGATCTTCAAACTGGGTTTCTTCTCAAATTCGGCGATGCAATACGCTGTCGGTTTTTCAATATTTTTGATTATCCTGGTAACCACGGTTCCTTTCTTGCAGCCCATCTTCAACACTCACGCCCTGAGTTTAAGAGAATGGAGCGTTGTTATCGGCCTGGCACTGATCCCTGCGATTGCAGAGGAAATTACCAAATTCTGGTTCCGCCACGCAGATCGGCAACAAATCCCGGCCTGATTTCAACTATCGAAGTGATCTTTTAAAAAGCACGCAATTTTTGAGATTAAAACCCTGACAGGGCACTGAAATCCAGTGCCCTGTTTTTGAATAAAAATATCTACGCACTTTATTCGAAACTGCGCTGTAAAGAAGCAAAACCTTGAAATTTCCGATCCCCGCAGCAAGCTGCGGGGTACGCTCTGCGTGCTTCGCAGAATAAAAACATATAGAACGATTCCAAATCACCCATATCTGAGAGAGCATTTTCGCATAACCAAGAATTATCGGGGACATTCACCAAGGAAGGCGACTGTATGTAACCCGTTTTCAACGGTGCAGTTTCCCAAAAAGATGGATTCAGGGGGTGTTTGTGTGGACGTAAAAACGAAGATGCATTCGCCAAGAAGAACGTTTATGAGGAGTTCCGCTTGGTGGTATCATTAGAAATACTGGCAACAGTTGATTCAAGGAATGGAGATCTAAATGGGCAGCAAAAGATGTTCTATTGTGTTGATAATTTTGATACTCATCATCTCATCGCTTGCATGTGGTTTATTGGGCGGCAGCGATGAACCTACAGAAAGTGTGGTCCCAGCCGATCAATCTACCGAAAATACAGCTCCGCAAAGCCTCGCAGATGAAAGCTCAAGTGTGGAATCCGAAGCTCCCCAATCTGCGCCGGATGTAAAACTGGGGGATGAGTATCGCAGCGAAGAAGGCGGTTACGCTTTTCAGCCTGTACCTGATTATGCTTTCGAAGAATTTTTTGGCCTTGCCAGCATGACTGCCCCCGATGCTGATCCCGAACGAGGGCCGATGCTGGTGTTGATTGGTGGCACCAATGAAGAAGAAGCCACCCAGGATGAGCTTTTCAATCAATTTATGCAAGATGCCGAAGGGGAAGATATTCAGATTCTGGATCAAAGAGAGATCATGGTGGATGGCAAATCCGGCATTCTGGCCGAAATCAGCGGTAGTGATGTGAACGGCCTGCCAATTACGGGGCGCATTGTTGTCGTAGCAGTAACCCCTACGCAGCAATTCACCCTGTTTGCTTCCGCGCCTGAGGATCGTTGGGGTGAAATCGCGGCCAAGTTCGATGCCGTGCTGGCCTCGGTCACCTTTTTCGAGCCAAAAGAAATCGATCTCTCAGAAGGGTTAGGAGAGGATATCAGTGGCGGCGAAGTGCAGGATCTATCTCCCTTGGGTCAGGATGAAACCATCCGGCAATGGGCCTCTTTTGCCTATGCCAGTTCGGAATATGGCAGCGATGATTGGTCGGCCATGCAAGCCACCGGCGAGCCCGACTCCACTCTTTGCAGCGATCAGACCACAGCCTGGGCTTCGAGTTCATCCAATACGGTGGAGTGGCTCGAACTGAGTTATAACGTCGCCGTGATCCCCACCGAAATTAATATCTACGAAGTCTACTATCCCGATCAAGTCGTTAAAGTGGAAGTGGCAGATGAGAACATGGATTATTACACCGTTTACGAATCCACGCCCACAGACCACGCCGGGGGGGATTGCCCCTATATTCTCAACATCCCGGTAAATATGGATCAGCCCGTTTATAGCGTAAAAATCACCGTAGATCAGAGTGTTCTGACCAGTTGGAATGAAATCGACGCGGTTGAATTGGTGGGAACAACCTCGCAGGGTGGGCTGCCAGCCGTGCCCAACCCGGATTTTTCAGCGATGGGTGAATTCCCTACCGCCTATTCCGATTTGCCTGCCGGTGGTTTTGCATATTTATTAGCCAGCAATGATGGCAGCCTGCCGGTGATCGTGAATCAGGGCACACTTCAAGACCAATCCACCAGTGCTGAATATGTATTGGGGCTGGTCAGCGAAGATGAGCAGAATGTTCTGACGATCTTCCTTCCGCTAAACGTAGCCGCCGGGGTTCAAATCATGTTACCCTATGATGACAATTCCCCCACCAAAAGCCCAGGAGCCACTGTTTACAAGGGTTTAACACTTTACACCAACACCGATGGTATCATTATGGTTGAAGAGATACAAAATGATACGATCAGTGGTATGGTGGCCTTCACCGCACTGGATGAGAGCGGCAACCAACTCTCCGTAACGGGGTTCTTCAACCAACTACCTTTGGCAGTTCCATAAACTCAAGCATAACTGCACTTTGCAGCCAGGCTAATTCATCATTTTCGTTCACAAAACAAGGAGAGTCGCAATGGAATTCGGAAAATCATTTACCTACATATTCGAAGAAGAAGATTGGATCATGAAAATCCTTTTGGCCGCGGTGATCGCCCTCATCCCCTTCGTGGGACAGTTGGTTGTGGCCGGTTGGGGCGTCGAAATTACCAAACGCGCCATCAACAAGGATTCCGAGTTGCTCCCCGGTTGGAGCGATTTTGTCAACTACCTGGTCAAGGGGTTGGTGCTGCTCCTGATTGGTTTCGTCTATATGCTGCCCGTGATCCTGGTGCAGGTTTGCAGCAATGGCTTTTTGATCTACGGCCAAAATTCTGGTCAAGACAGCCTGATGACCATCAGCTCAATTGTGACGGCCTGCTTCGGTTGCCTGACTTTCATCTACGCGGTTCTGGCGGGTTTTCTGATGATTGCCGCGATCGGCAAATATGCCGACACAGGTGAAATTGGCGCGGCCTTCCGCTTTGGCGAGGTCTTTGCCAGCGTAAAAGCAGCCCCGGCAGCCTATTTCATGGTGCTGTTGGGCGGCGTGATTGCCGGTGTCATCGCCTTTGTGGGCATCGTCGCTTGTGTGATCGGTGTTTTCTTCACCGCCGCCATCGCCAATGCCATCATCGCCAACCTCGAAGGCCAGGCTTACCGCGAATCGAAGCTAATTCTCGAAGGCCGCTCAGACGAATTACACGATGTCATTTTAGGTAGTCTGTAATTTTTCCCGGTTTATCATTTGCTCTTACAAGAAAGGAAACTCTCATGCAATACGGAACTGCCTTTACCTACCCCTTCAAAGACCCAGATTGGATCAAAAAGTTTGTCATTGCCGCCGTATTTTTGTTGATCCCCATTGTCGGCCCCTTCTTTCTTTTGGGCTGGGGGTTGGATATCACTCGCCGGGTCATCAACGGTGATCCTACACCCCTGGCCGAGTGGACCGATTTCGGTAAGCTCTTCATGGACGGATTGAAAGGTTTTGTAATCGGTTTTGTCTACGCTTTGCCCGTTATTCTGGTGCAGGCTTGCAACCAGGGCCTGATCTACGGGCTGCCCCAACTCATCGACGCCGATACGGCAAACACCCTATCGCTGGTTGTTCTCAGTTGCTTTGGCTGCTTGAGCTTTCTATACGGCATCTTCCTGGCCGTAGCGGTTCCCGCGGCCCTGGGCAATTTTGTAGCTCACGACTCCTTGGGCGCCGCTTTCCGTTTTGGCGAAATCATTCGGCTGCTCAAAGCCGCCCCTGCGGCCTATGTGGTTGTGGTGCTAACCACCATCATCACCCCCTTCATCGGCATGATGGGCATTGTCTTCTGCATCGTCGGGCTGTTCTTCACCATGCCTTATGTTGCCATGATAAATCAATTCATGTATGGCGAAGCCTACCGCGTTGCCCGGCTGGAACAACAAGGGGTTGAAACCAGTATCAACCAGGGTCTCTAAATCCACATCATACCCAAAAAAGACCTCGGAGTTTTTCAAAAAACTCCGAGGTCTTTTCCGTTTCACCCAAAAATCACGAACTGTTTCAAAAATCGTTCCAGGGCGGTGTAAAACTGCTCAATCGTCTCCGTTTTGCGGAACCCATGCCCCTCCCCCGGATACAGATGATACTCATGGGGCACGCCGTTCCGGCGCAGGGCCGCCACAATTTCATCTGATTGATTTTGCGGAACCACTTTATCCTCTTCCCCCTGGAAAACAATGATTGGATCTTTGATTTGATCGGCAAAGAAGATGGGAGAACGCTCCCGGTAGATTTGCGCGGCCTCGGGCAGGCTGCCCAACAAAGAATCGGAGTAACGCTCCTCAAATTTGTGGGTGTCTGCCACTAAAGTAAACTGGTTCGCCACCCCGAACAGATTCACGCCCGCCTTGAAAATGCCGGGATAATCCTCCAGGGCTTTGAGCACCGTAAAGCCTCCCGCGCTACCGCCCATAATCACCAGCTTATTACCATCCACCAGGCCATCCGCCACCAGCGATTTCGCCCCGCTGACAGCATCTTGCACATCATAGATGCCCCAATTGCCTTTGAGCTTATCGCGATAAGCCCGTCCATAACCGGTACTGCCGCGATAATTCACTTGCAGCACCGCCCAACCGCGGCTGGCGAAGAATTGCGCCTGCCCATCGAAAGAAGCATCGCGCTGCCCGGTCGGCCCACCGTGGATCAAAACCATTAGGGGTGGCAAACCGACTCCTTCGTACTGAGCGCTCTTGGGCGCATAATAAATCCCATGAACGTCTTCGCCATCCAGACCCGGCCAACTCATCGGGCTGGGCAAAGCGTAGGTTTTCTCGGGCAGGTCTTCGGGCAGGGAACGCGCCCAAATGTGGGGACCCTCTGCAAAATCGTAGGTGACAACCCTGGCCGGGATACGCCCCCCCGAAGCGATCACGGCTACGCGCTCACCCAATGGGGAGGCAGCCACCTGAGCCAGCGAGGTATATTCTGAACCAATTCGCACACGCTCTTGCAGTTTAGTTTCAATATTCACGCGCCACAGACCCACGAATCCATCGCGGTTCTGCAAGAAATACACCGATTTACTATCTGGGGCGAAATCAAAGGTGCGCAAGCCCTGTACCCAGGCGGGAATGCCGTGCTCAGCCTCCCCCCCGGTGAGGACGCGGTGATCGCCGGTTTCGAGGTTGTAAACATACAATTGCCACCAACCTTCGGGGTCAGAAACATAAGCCAGGTAGCGGCCATCGGGCGAGAACTGTGCCCCAAAAACAGATGTATTTTCATCGCCGGTAATGGTGACAACTTCGCCTAATTGCGGCAGGCCCTTTTCGGGGTGCTCAAGTTTAGCAAGTTTCAAGGTGGTGCCATCCCAAGGCATCTGGGGGTGATGCCAGGCAATCCAGGCAATCTGATCGCCCGCGGGATGCCAACAGGGCTGCATATAAAAATCATCACCCGTAACCAGCTTTTGGGGCCAGGATTCTCCGGCGGCATCCACAATGGCGATGCAATCCTGGCGTTCATAGGTTTGCACAAACAGCAAATGCTTGCCATCCGGTGAAATCGCCGGGGATGCCGCGCCGCCAAAAGCCGGGGTAAGCGCCCGGGCGCGGCCCTTATGGGTTTCTTGCCGGTAAATTCGTCCCGATTTTGATTCGACAAAATATACAAAGCCACGCCCTACTGCAAAATCGCCGCCGCCGTAACCTACCCCGGCGCGCACACTATAATCGCTATTGAGATCGCGGGCCGCCTGCCCGTCCGGCGGTTGAACCACCAGCACGCCCCGGTC
>DOTA01000378.1 GCA_003513015.1 Chloroflexota bacterium | reverse complement strand
CGGGTTTGCCCAACTCACGCCGCGCGCCCAAACCATCATGGACATTCTGATCTTCGGCCTGATCTGGCTGCTGACGATTGTGCTCTGGCAGGCGCAGCCGCTCACCCCGGCCTATTTTGCTCCGCAACCGGTGGCCCCCAATTTTGAATATTACCCTTACTCCGACGCGGCCAATTATGAGGTTTCCGCCCAAGAATTGCTGATTGGCCTGGGCTTCGGGACAGATGTGCGCCGTCCGTTATATTCGCTCTTTTTGGCGCTGGCGCAGCTTGCCAGCGGGGTGGGCTATGCCCAAATTTTGCTGTGGCAAATCCCGTTGCTGGCGCTCATCCCGCCGTTTCTATTCCTGCTGGGCAAGGCGCTGCACTCCCGGCTGACGGGCGGCCTGATTGCCGGGCTGGCGCTCTTTCACGAAGTCAACGCCATCCGGCTCTCCAGCATTGTCAATGTTTCACATGCCAAATTGCTGATGTCTGATCTGCCCACCGCATTGGGCGTGATTGCTTTTAGCGTGGTGCTGATCTACTGGTGGCAAGCTCCCCAATGTCATCGGGCCTACCCGCTGCTGGCAGGTGGCATTCTAGCGCTCACCATGCTGGTACGCATTCAGGTTGTAGTGCTGCTTCCCGGCGTGCTGTTGCCCATGCTGATCACCTTTTGGGGGCGCAAACGCCAGTTCGCCGCGGCCAGCCTGCTGATGCTGCTTGGCATGGCTTGCGCGCTGCTCCCCTGGATGTGGCGCGGCCAACAGGCCAGCGGCAGCCTGTCCTTCGCCGAAGCTGCCCAAGAATCCCAAATCGGGTTGATCGGCGTGCGCTACAACCTTAACCCAANNGATCGGCGTGCGCTACAACCTTACCCCCGAGGCCGCTTTAGGCGCGCCCCTGCCCGGCGAAACCAGCAACCAATATTCGCAGCGCATGTTCGCCAGCGCCGTCGATTTCATCGCCACTCACCCCGTCAACGCATTGAAATTCATCACAGCGCATTTTTTGCACAATCTGGTTTCTACCCTGCTGACCCTGCCGCCAACCTACGCCAGCGCCGTGCCCGTCACCTACCTCGAAATCACCGCCGCCCGCACCTGGGAGCAATGCTGTTCCGTGCAAAGTTATGTGCGCCACTTGCCCTATTGGGGGGAGTGGGATGGTCGCCTCCCTGGGGAGGCTCTGTTCCCACTGATCTTCAACCTTTTGGCGTTGGCCGTGGGTCTGGGGGCAGCCTGGAAACATAACCGGGGTTTGGGGCTGCTCCCATTATGGATCAGCCTGATCTATGCCTTAGGCAACGCCCTGGTGCGCAGTTCTGGCTGGCGCTTCAATCTGCCCGTCGATTGGGTCGGGCTGTTCTACTACGGTCTGGGGTTGGTGCAAATCATCACCTGGGGTGCCATGTTCTTTGCTAACCGCCTGCTGCCGGACGAAACGCAACCCAAACTTACCCCAACCGCGCAGATTTCTTTTCCCTGGGGGCAAACCCTGGTTTTGGGTGGGTTACTTTTCCTGGTGAGCGCGGCCATCCCCATCAGTGAAGCGCTCATTCCGGCGCGCTACCCCGCGGGCTGGCTCGCTCAAACCCTGGATGATCCGCTCTTGCAAGCCCAACTTAATCAGGCCGGTATATCTGAAGCGCTGCCAGATTTCGCCGCCCAAACCGGATCGGAACTGATCTACGGGCGCGCCTTATACCCGCGGTTTTATTCTGCCGGTCAAGGCATTCCGGGACAAGCCTGGTTCGCCTTCGTGCCGCGCGAATATACCCGCCTGGGTTTCTATCTGGTTGGCCCGCATTCGCAGAATGTGGTGCTGCCGCTAGGTGATGCGCCCGCAAACTTCCCCCACGCAGCTGATGTCATCGTGCTTGGTTGTCTGAGGGATGAGTATCTCGAAGCCCAATTGGTGATCCTGAGGGGGGAAACGGACACGGTTCTTTTTGATAGTTCTCAGTTTGATTGGGGTTGTAAATAGGTAGATACGTCAACAGTAGAGAGCGATTTCACCGCCGAGTGCGCAGAGTTCGCTGGTTTTTTTAGGTTTTCTCTGCATTCTTAGTGTACTCCGCGGTAATTGAATATCTCCCCGCGATTTAAAAAAGCCCTGTACCCCCTGTCGACTTCTCACCTTGACAGGAGGGCAATCTATCGTAAAATGATTGCTAATGTTAACTATTATCATTGATACATATTAACCGATAGAGACAAACTATGATGCAGTCTTCTCCCCAAGCCGCCATCGATAAATTTTGGGAGTTCTTCCCGCCCGTTTGGCATACCGTGCGCGCTCACATCCATCACGAAGCCGCCGAGAATTTCGATATCACCGTGGGGCAATTCCATATTTTGCGCCGGATTCGCGGCGGTATCGACTCGGTGAGCAAGCTGGCGGCTGACCGCGACACCAGCCGCCCGGCCATCAGCCGCGCCGTGGATGTGCTCGTCAACCAGGGCTTGATTGTGCGCACCGTCAACCCCGCAGACCGCCGCAACGTGCAGCTCTCTCTCACCGCAGAAGGTCAATCTCTGATGGAAGCGCTCTTCAGCAACACCCGCAACTGGATGGCTGAAAAAATGGCCGATCTCAGCGAGGCGGAGTTGGAAGCCATTTTCGTGGCTGGCGACGCGTTAAAGCGGGCGTTTGCGAATAAAAACGGATAACGCAAATACGTAAACAGGTACCCCCCTGTTTACTTGTCTACTTATCCACTTGTCTACCTGATTACCCATGAAATACATTCTCAAACTAAAACACTACATCTACCCCTATTGGAAACAAAGCGTCCTAGCACTGATTTTGCTGACCGCCGTGGTCGTCATGGATTTAGCCATCCCGCGGCTGATCCAACAAGTGATCGATCAGGGCGTCAGCGCGGGCAGTATGCAAGTAGTCATCAACACCAGCCTGGTGATGCTCGGACTTTCGGTGCTGAGCACAATTTTTGCGATTGCCAACAATATTCTCTCGGTGCAAGTGGGCGAAGCCGTGGCCCGGGATTTGCGCGAAGATTTATTCCT
>DOTA01000307.1 GCA_003513015.1 Chloroflexota bacterium | reverse complement strand
GGTGGTAAATTTGGAAAAGGGGCTGGTCGGATTGACGGTGATAAAGGTTGAAGCCCCAATGACCACCAGCGGCGCGGTCTCACCAACGGCCCGCGATACGGCCAGAATGTTGCCGGTCAGAATGCCAGGGATCGCGTTGGGCAGCACGTGGCTCCAGATCGTCTGCCACTTGGTCGCGCCCAGCCCCATGCCGGCCTGCCGCAGCGACTGCGGCACCGCCCGGATCGCCTCCTGGGCGTTGATAATGATCAAGGGCAAGATCAGCAGGGCCATGGTTAAACCGGCCGAGAGAACGGTCCGGCCGTTGGCCGTGGTCGGGTCGGTCGCCCCAAAAGCCGTCCCACTGGTGATGACCTCCAAGGCCCGCACAAAGACGGCCAGGCCCAACAGACCGTAGATGATCGATGGCACCCCGGCCAGATTGCTGATATTAGTCTGGATCAGGCGCTGAAGTGTAGAATCTGTGGCGTATTCTTCCAGATAGATGGCCGCGCCTACTCCCACAGGGAAAGAAAAAGCGATGGTAATGGCAATCACCCACAGGGATCCGAGAATGGCGGTGCGCACCCCAGCCTGCACCGGATCAGAAGATTGCGGCGTGGTGATGAAATCTTTGGTAAACCAATTGATGAACTGGATTTCATAATCTGGGAATTTTTCGGCGAAGCGGTCCGCAGCGTCCTGGTAGACAGCCTGTTTGGCTGTTAGTGAGGGCCACAACTTCCAGGTGCCCAGCACTTTGGGCTGCGCCACATTGGCGATGACAAGCTTATAAACTTCTTTTTGAGAGCGTTCGACGAAGAGTTTTTGGCTCTCCAAATTGTCATAAAGCCCCTGCGAAACGTTTTCTTTCAAAATATAGGCCAGATCGCTCTGATGCAGGTTCTCCAACGGGATGCCATTGATGGCCAGTTCGTCGGGGTGGATTTTGTAGGTCACCGCGGCATACCCCATGGTGGAATTGCCCACATTTAGCAATAAGGCCACCAGAGCTAAAACGCCTACGACCGTTGAAATACGAAAAATGCCACGCCAAAACTTACCGGCGCGGTGCCGTCGGGCAAGGTTGCTTTCAAATTCGGGGTGTTCGTTATTTGCAATCATAAGTTCACTAAAAAATATTTAACACGGAGATCACTGAGATTTTTGTGATTTTGCAGAGCAAAAATTCTCGGTGTACTTCGTGTTTCCGTGGTTTGAGGGATGGTTATTCATAAACTTCGCGGAAACGGCGCACAATCCGGTTGCTGATGATGTTCAGGGAGAAGGTGATCAAAAACAGGACCAGGCCGATGGCAAAGATGCTGTTATAGTCGATCGAGTCATAGCTCAAATCACCGCCGCTGATGCGCACAATATGCCCAGTCATGGTTTCGGCCGGTTTGAAGGGGTTAAAGGTGAAGTTCGGCCCGGCCCCTGCGGCAATCGCCACCACCATCGTTTCGCCGATGGCACGCGAGATCGAAACAATAAAGGCGGCGGCAATCCCGGAGATGGCCGCGGGCAGCACCACTTTGATGGCGGTCTCCAATTTGGTGGCCCCCATACCATAGGCAGCCTGACGCAGGGAATTGGGCACGGCATGTAGGGCATCCTCACTCATCGAACTGACCAATGGCAAGATCAAAATCCCAATTACGATCCCGGCCGAAGCCGTGTTGTAAACTTCAACCACATCTTTGCTAAAAATGGCCCGGAGCAGGGGAGTCATAAAGGTTAACGCAAAGTAGCCATAAACCACCGTAGGAATCCCGGCCAGCACTTCCAGGATGGGTTTCAGAATGCTGCGGGCGCGTTCGGTGGCATATTCGCTCAAATAGATGGCTACACTCAAACCCAGGGGTAGGGCAACCAGCATCGCCACGATGGAGGTCATCAACGTGGAATTGAGTAGGGGCCAAATGCCATACTGACCAATCTGCGGGTTCCATTTGGTGCTGCTCACAAATTCTCGCAGGGTTACTTTATCGGCAAAGAAAATATCCACGCCAGCCTTATGATCCTTCGCAATGGTATCTTCTGCGCCGCGGGCGATTGTGAGGGTCTGCCCATCCACGGCGAGCACGCTCATATATTCTTCAGCCTGCCCCAAACGGATAAGCTGGCCGGCTTTGATGGCACGGCCACCCTCACTGGCGATCAACGTGGTATCACTGGCCGAAATCGGCGTTGTAATTTGTCGATTGGTTTCCTCCCAACTTAACTTTGTGAAGAAGTTAATCGATTCGGTGCCCAAAACATAAACAATGCCGATCGTGGTTAAGATGGAAATCACGCCAGCAATCCATAAAAAACTTTGAATAATGCCTTCGCTGAGTCTGGGTTTTCTGCGCAGGGCAGCCGCAATTTGTGCGGTTGATGTTTCCAAATTTGCCGTACCTTCGCCTGAGAATGTTGAGGCTTGTTCGCTCATGGTATTTCTCTCAAATCCTTGATCTTCCAATTCGACACTCCTTTAGGGTTGTTGGGATTCATTAGCCCTTAAGAACAACCACCTAGAGATTGTAATTCCTCCCCTCCAAGAGTAAGTAGAGGGGAGGAACTATTTATTCTTCGTAATCGAACCGAATTATTGGGCCATCGCCTGTAACCAGCTAAGTTTAGCCAAATCCAAGGCCGTATCATTGGCGGGGAAGTAACCGACTTCGGAGATGACTTCATCAACATGGCTCAGGAAGTAGTTGATGTANNACGGTTTCGAGCGTGGCTTTGATGCCGTTGATCGAGAGCACATTGGTGACATCGGCATTTTCCACATAATAGGCATAGCCGTAGAAACCGATGGCATAGGGACTGCCAGTGACACCCTGCACCAACACGTTGTCATCCTCAGAAAGTTGCGTGTTGCTGGCGCTGAGCATCGGTTCGGGATCATTCTCGAAAACGGCT
This sequence comes from Chloroflexota bacterium, assembly GCA_003513015.1. Lineage (GTDB taxonomy): Bacteria > Chloroflexota > Anaerolineae > Anaerolineales > UBA11858 > UBA11858. The sequence continues at coordinate 572 of DOTA01000307.1, read as the reverse complement.
TCCACAAAGTAATCGAAGGTGCCCGAGTCGGTGCCGGGGATGTAGCGCAGGATGGGCTCATTGGGCCATTCCGGGCGCACATCCGACCAGGTTTCGGCGGTGGAGAAGATCGCCGCCAGTTCTTCCATCGTGACATCCGTGACGAAGTCATTCTCCGTCGAAACGGAAACGGCAATCGCATCCGTGCCCACCCGGAATTCGATGGGCGTGCGGCCAATGGCCGCACAGGATTCAACTTCGCTGCTCTTGATNNCCTTCGCCTTCGTACATCCCGGCGATCACTTCGGCCAGCGGAAAGACCGTGGAACTGCCCGCACTCACCACATCACCAGGATAATCAGCCGGATTAATAACCGGAAGTTGGATACCCATTACGGTAACCGGGGTATCTTCCTGGGGAACCTGGGTGGGTTCCGCAGCCATGGGGGCCTCAGTGGCTTTGGGAGCTTCAGTCGCTTGAATTTGCGGCGGGGCAACGGTGGCGGTACCACCGCAAGCGGTTAAAAGGATTGCGATCAGAATAAACACTGAAAGCACTGTAAAGAATGGGCGTTGCATATTTTTCTCCTTGA
>DOTA01000181.1:5722-5876 GCA_003513015.1 Chloroflexota bacterium | reverse complement strand
CTCATGTGTCCAGTTCGGCCAAAACGACGGGTTTGCATATTTAACTCCTTTTTAAGATCTACAAAACTCAGGGGGCAATAACGGTCTGGCCTTCTTCAAGGCCCTCTTCAATTTCAATGCGATCATCACTTTCGATGCCGATATTTACATCCAC
>DOTA01000181.1:0-5691 GCA_003513015.1 Chloroflexota bacterium | reverse complement strand
ATCCGCAACAACAGCATATTCTTTGAAAGCATCCACTGCACGGCCATCTAATACCCGCAAATTGGTTACAACGCCATCGTAGGGAGCCACCAGTTGGGCATCCGCAATCGCCGATTCAATATCAGAAACCCCGATGGCGGTTTCATCGTACGAAATTTGAGCCAATTCCAAATCGTTTTGTTTCAGGATCAATTCTTCATCGTACCCCTGGGGGACTGGGTTTTCCTGAACTCGTTGCCATTCAGCTTCTGTTTCGAGCAACTGGGCCTGGGCAACCGCTAATTCGGCAGCGGCCAGATCCTGAGATGCCTGACTCGCTGATCCGGTTAAGGCATTGTATTGGCTTACGGCGGNNGGTGTTATGAGCTCGCTCGGCAGCGGAAAGCGCAGCCTGCAATTGCGCCCGGATAATGTTGTTTTCGGGTTTATTGGCATAAGGCTCAAATCGCTCTTTGGCGCGCTCCAAGGATTGTTCGGTCAAGACAACCTGGGCATAGGCGGCATCGATACTGGCCTGATTCGAGGGCAATTGTGAATAGCCCAAAGCCCGTTCGGCTTGGACAACAGCTTGTTGAGCCTCGGCCAAATTTTTGGAGGCCTCGGCCACGATTAATTCTGGTAGCGGTTTACTTTGTTCGAACAGATCCAGCGCGATCTGCGAATTTTGCAACTCGATCTCCGCTCTGCGCAGCCGAAGTTGATCAGAGGCTAGTTGGCGTTCAAGATCATCCAGAAAATCTAAATCGGCAATCACTTCTCCGGCCTGAATGGCATCGCCCTCTTCAAAATAGACTCCGCGCACCCGGCCCGATGTGCGGAAAAATAACGATTCCTGAACCACAGGAGCAACTCGAGCGCTAAATTGCATTTCTTCAATGACATCGCCACGCTCAACCACATAAGTTGGTTTCGTTGGGACAACCGATGTAGGGTACGGGGTCGGTGTGGCTTGTTCACTGGTTTCAGCCCCGCTTGAACATCCCAATGCGGATACAACTAAACTGAAAAGAGTTACTAAAATGATCAAATTTCTAGGGTGCTGCCTCATATTCATTCCAATCGCTTTCGTAATATTTCAGGCTTTGGTGGTGGCTATAAAGTAAGTGATGCTGTCATACTGAGGCCAGAGGCCGAAGCATCTAGCGTACCGTAATCTGGCTTTTCATGCGGATCTACGCTTCACTAGACCCTTCGCCTGCAGCTCAGGGTGACAGGCCATTTTTACCATCACTTACTAATACACCACTACCCAGGTTTTTAACAGATGCTTGACGGACAAAAACATTGCACTGAAGGCTCTATCGCTCTGGCACTAATACACGCTTGCGAGCCAGACATAATCATGACCGGTATGGTCACCGGTCACCAAATAAGTTTAGCACACAAAGAGATACGGGTCAATTACACCAAAAACGCCCGGAAATGATCCGGGCGTTGGGAGGCTGGGGACCGTGGATTCGAACCACAATTGACGGTTCCAGAGACCGCTGTCCTGCCATTAGACGAGTCCCCAACTTTACGGGCGAGATTTTACCATCCGCAGTGTCTTTCGTCAAATATGCCAAGATTTTAAGCAATGCCATGGAGGATATCAATCGCATTTTTGATGCGAATCAATGATTTTTCGCGGCCGATAATTTCCATGCTTTCAAAAAGCGGTGGACTAACAATCTGGCCGGTAACCGCGACGCGCACGATCCCAAATAGTTGCCCAACTTTAATGCCCATATCTTCCGCCAGTTGACGCATCGGCTCTTCGGCTGTTTCATGAGTGATTTCGGGCAGGTTGGCGAGCAAATCATAGGCGCGCTGCGCGGCCAGAGCCGATTCGGCAGCGCTCATCTTTTTTGCGATCAAATCTTCAGGCGCAGGATGGACTTCGGCCTGGAAGAAAAAGGCGGCTTTCTCAACCGATTCATCCAGGGTGACCAAACGCACCTGCAAAACAGGGGCGATCTTCCGCAGGGTATCGAGATCAGCATTGATGCCAGCCCTCTCGAAAAACGGTAACAAGCGCTGCGCCAGATCATCCGTATTTAGGTTGCGGATGTGCAATCCATTAAAATGATCCAATTTGGAGAAATTAATCGCCGCAGGTGAGGGGTTAAGTTTTTCAATGCTAAATTTTTCGATCAAATCCGGCATGGCGAAAAACTCGGTATGATCATCATAGCTCCAACCCATCAATACCATCCAATTGACCACGGCCTCAGGCAAATAGCCTAATTCATGCATATCGCCGAGAAAAATCGATTGACCGCTCTCTTGCAGGGCTGCGGTGTCGCGCTTGCTCATTTTTCCCTTGCCATCCGGTTTTAAAAAGATCGAGGGGTGAATCCAGATGGGTTGTTCCCAGCCCAGGGCCTGGTAAAGATGCACATGCAAAGGAAACGTAGGCAACCATTCGGAGGTGCGAAAAACATGGGTAATTTCCATTAAGTGGTCATCAACGACCACTGCCAGATGGTAAACCGGCAGGCCATCCGATTTTACGAGGATGGTATCATCCAAGGTACTGTTGTCAACCGTGATGGGGCCGCGCAAAGCATCCACTGCGGTTACGGTGCCCACCGCGGGCATTTTGAAACGGATCACATAAGGGTCACCGGCAACAATCCGGGCACGGGTATCTTCCGCTGGCATTTCGCGATACGGGCATTCATCGCGATGTTTGCGGCTGCGTTTGACTTCCTGAACATCTTCCGATTGGCTGCAAAAGCAATAATAAGCAGAACCGGAATCAATTAATTGTTGAGCATATTTCTGATAGGAATCCCGGCGTTCGGTTTGGCGGTAAGGCCCAAAAGAGCCACCCACATCCGGGCCTTCATCCCACTCCAAACCCAGCCAGTGCAAGCTATCCATCAGTTCTTCTTCGGCACCAGGCACGTAGCGCTTTTGGTCGGTATCTTCAATCCGCAAGATAAACTTCCCCCCGGTCTGCCGAGCTAGCAAGTAGTTATAGAGGGCCGTGCGGCCACTTCCAAGGTGAGTCCTTCCGGTAGGTGAAGGCGCAAATCGTACGCGGACAGGTTGTTGAGTGTTCATCGTTGTAAATCCTGAATTTTAGAGTTTAGAATTCCAAAGCTTTGTGGCGGAGGACAACGCTTTCCACCAGGCCAATGCCTAATAACATCGAAAGTAAAGAGCTGCCCCCGTAGCTGACAAAGGGCAAAACCAGACCTGTGACGGGCAGAAGACGGAGATTCATGCCGACATTAACGATGGCTTGGAAGGTAAAGAGGGCTGCCACACCATAGGCGAGCAAAGCCCCGAAAGTATCGGCCGCTAAACGCGCGGCCCTTAAGCAACGCCAGATAACAAAAAAGATCATCAAGAGCACAAAAACCGCCCCGGTAAAGCCGAATTCTTGAGATAGGGCCGAAAAAATAAAATCGGAGTGACGCACCTTGAGGAACCTTAATTGCACTTGCGAGCCACTTTCATAGCCTTGCCCGAACCAGCCGCCTGAGCCGATGCTGATAAGAGCCTGTTGCACATTATAATTTGAACCATAACGAGCTTCTTCTTCCGGAGCGATAAAGTTGAGAACCCGTTCGATTTGATAGGCCTTGATTAATCCGGTATCATTTTCGGGATCATAATTCACGATCAAAAGAGGCACAGCAACGGCGATGACGATTAAACCTGCTCCGCCAGCCATGAAAAGGTGTTTCAGTTCCAGCCCGGCTGCCCAAAGCAGCGCGGCCCAAATTACGAAAATCACCACCGAGGTGCTGAGATCAGGCTGCAACAAAATCCAGATTGTCAGGCCCATAGTCCAGATGAAACTACGGATTACGGTTTGAATTTTGTGCATCTGGCCTTGATTCTGGGTAAAGAAATCTGCCAAAACGATGATCATCACAATTTTAGCTAACTCGGAGGGTTGGATCAAGATCGGGCCAAGACGAAACCAACGCGCAGAGCCGAAGAGTGCGCCACCTATCAAATTGAGAGCGATCAATAATCCGGTCATGCCGATATAAAGCGGTCGGCTAAGTGCCGCCAGCAATCGATAATCGATGACCGCCACAAGCATCATCACGACAAAGCCCCCCACAGCAAAGATAATTTGTTTTTGAACTGTATTACCTTCGATCAATTCCAAATTACCTGCAATCGCTGAACGGATCATGGTAACCCCAAAGATCGTCAACAGTGCAACCGCCCCCAAAAGCCAAAAATCAAAATACCGCCAGGAAATTTCACGTACTTTCATAATTTACACGAATACAAAGGCCCAGTTTCTCCAGGCGTTCGTTCAAGAGAATCGCAAGCACCTAGAGAAACTAACTCCGGAATCATTGCTTACCGGCCTCTACGTTTCGGTCCCCGGATCGGAATATCAGCAATCAGGCGCTGCTGCCTGCCATCTTGATTCATTTCAATATTTACGGCAGTTGGGTCAATATCAATATGGCGAGAAATTACTTCGATGAGTTCATCTTTGAGGGCTTCCAAAGCGGAACTGGTCATATTTGTGCGGTCATGAATCAGCACCAGGGCCAAACGCTCTTTGGCCTGGTTGGCGCTTTTGCGATTTTTTCCCAGGAGGCGATCCAGAAAATCGGTCATCTTATTCCCCTCCTCCGGAGCGGAGCAAACGCCCTAAGCGACTGAAAAAGCCTCCCTGGTTATCGAGTTCGATGAAGGGTACGGTTTCACCGAGGGTGCGGCGGGCGATATTGCGGAAGGCCTCCCCCGCTAAACTCTTTTCATCCAGTGATATTGGCACACCTCGGTTGGTGCTGACCACCACCCGATCATCTTCGGGCACGATCCCAATCACTTCAATGGCGAGTAATTCAACGATATCCTCGGTAGATAACATATCACCGCGCCGCACCATTTCGTAATTCAAACGGTTAATCACCAGGCGAGCAGGGCCTTTTTCTTCGGCTTCCACCAAGCCGATGATGCGATCGGCATCACGCACGGCTGAAACTTCGGGGTTGGTAATCACATAAACCAAATCGGCGGGAGCAATGGCATTGCGAAAACCACGTTCGATCCCCGCAGGGGAATCCACCACAATCCAATCGTACTCGGAGCGCAATTCATTGCAAACCCGGATCATATCGCTGGGCGTTACCGCGGTTTTATCGCGTTTTTGGGCAGCAGGGATCAAATATAAATCTGGCAAGCGTTTATCGCGAATCATGGCTTGCCGCAAACGACAGCGGCCTTCGATTACATCCACAATATCGTAGACAATCCGATTTTCAAGGCCCATCACAACATCCAGGTTCCGGAGTCCAATATCGGCGTCAATACAGACCACTTTTTGATTCAGCGAGGCCAGCGCGGTGCCTAAATTGGCGGTTACGGTGGTTTTCCCCACCCCACCCTTTCCAGATGTAATCGTTACTACCTTAGCTGCCATTTGGTTTTCCTAATTCTCGTTGAAATCCAGAACCATGCTGAGTGAAATATTATTTGTTATCCCAGGGTTCGGCAATCACTTGATTATTTTGCAAGCGAGCCAGTTCAGGCCGCGATTTCTTGCGTTGGGGAGGCGCAACACTGATCTGCTCAGCAATCCGCAATTGGGTGGGGGATAAATCTAAAGCGCAAATAATCGCATCTTGGTTGCCATCAGCGCCGGCATGTACCGTGCCACGCAACCGTCCCCATACAATCACATTTCCGCCGGCAACAATCTCCGCTCCCGGATTGACATCACCGATG
>DOTA01000207.1 GCA_003513015.1 Chloroflexota bacterium | reverse complement strand
GCGTTAGACCCTTCGGCTGCGCCTCAGGGTGACAAAATCACTGAACATGCGATTGCCCTACGAAACTCCCTTTCAACTGTATTTCCTCGATTACAATATTCTCACCAGCTATACACAAACGGAAACGGAATTCATTAAGGATTAGAGAACCCCATGCAAAGCGATTACACTTTCACTTCCCGCCGCTCAGCTGTGATTGGACGGCGCGGCATGGTTGCCACCACCCAACCCTTGGCCGTGGCCGCCGGTTTGGAGATTTTAGCTCAAGGCGGAACCGCCGCCGATGCCGCCATCGCCACCGCTGCCGCCCTCAACGTAACCGAGCCAACCTCCACTGGCATTGGGGGTGATGCCTTTGCCCTGTATTACGAGGCCGCCTCAGGGAAAGTCACCGCTCTCAATGCCTCCGGCCGCGCCCCGGCTGCCCTCACCCTTGAAAAAGTGCAGCAGGCTGGGCTTTTCACGGATAATGACTCCCCCATTGCCGACCCCTACCACCCCTACACCATCACCGTGCCGGGAGCCTGCTCCGGCTGGTGTGATCTAGTGGCGCGCCACGGGCGCTTGAACATAGCCCAGGTGCTGGCTCCGGCCATTCGCCTGGCGGAGGAAGGCTACCCGGTAGCCCCGACCACGGCCTATTTTTGGGGGCGCGGCGCCAAAGGTCAACTGGCGCGCTCACTCAACGGGAGCGAACTCACCATCGAGGGGCGCGGCCCGCACCCCGGCGAAATTTTCCGCAACCCCGGGTTGGCGCGCACNNGCCGCAGCCATCGTGGATGTGATCCGCCAAGCGGGTGGTTGCCTCTCACTTGCTGACCTCGCCAACCACCAGGCCACCTGGGATGAGCCGATCAGCACCACCTATCGCGGCTACCGCGTGTGGGAATGCCCGCCCAACGGTCAGGGCCTCACGGCGCTCCTCGGGTTGAATCTCCTCGAAGGGTTCGATCTCTCTGGGCTGGCACCCCTCTCCACGGAACGGCTGCACCTGCAAATTGAGGCTTTGCGCCTGGCGTTCGCAGATACCCGCTGGTATGTGGCCGATCCCCAATTCGGGCAAATTCCCCTGGATCAGCTTTTATCCAAAACCTACGCGGCGGAACGCCGCAAACTCATCAACCCCAGCCGCGCCACCGTCGATCAGCAGCGCGGCACCCCCGCGGCCTCCTCCGATACGGTTTATCTGACCGTGGTGGATGGCGAGGGCAACGCCTGTTCGTTCATCAATAGCAATTACATGGGCTTCGGCACCGGCATCGTGCCGCGGGGTTGGGGCTTCACGCTGCAAAACCGCGGCCACAACTTCAGCCTCGACCCGGCGCACCCCAACGCCCTGGCCCCCGGCAAGCGACCCTACCATACGATCATCCCGGGGATGATGACGCAAGCAGACGGCAAGCTTTTTGCCAGCTTTGGTGTGATGGGTGGTTTTATGCAGCCGCAGGGGCATTTGCAAGTGGTCAGCGGTTTGGTGGATGATGATTTGGACCCGCAGGCCGCGCTAGATCGGCCGCGCTTCATCATCGAGGATGGCACCGCGGGCGGCAAGATTGGCCTGGAAGTGGGCCTTGACCCCGAAGTGATTGCCCGTCTGGGGAAAATGGGCCACCTCGTGGAACCTGTTAGCGGCTACGCCCGGGCGATTTTTGGCCGCGGCCAGATCATCTTGCGCGACCCCAAGAGCGGCGTGCTGTGGGGCGGCAGCGACCCGCGCGCGGATGGCTGTGCGATGAGTTTGTAGAGACTGTTATAATAACGAAAATTGATACGCAAAGCGATCCAGACCCATGCCGACCCTCAAGTTCTCGTTTATTTCAGATGATCTGCTCCGGATAGAAATTATCTCCGGGTTGATGCGCGACTTTGAACGAAAATACAACATAAAAATCCAACCCCAGATCTTATCCTGGAATGATGCCTGGCAGCAAATCCTAGATTTTTCGCTGCGCGGCGAAGCGCCGGATGTTTCTCATATCGGTTCGAGTTGGAGTAGTTCGCTCTCGGCCATGAACGCATTGCGTGCATTTACCCCGGAGGAGATTAACGAACTTGGTGGTAGCGAGGCTTTCTTTCAAACAGCCTGGCGCAGCGCTTACACAAGCGATGATCCCTCGGTTTGGGCGATTCCCTGGTCAACCTTCACGTATGTTCTGATTTACCGCCGTGATCTGATCGCTAAGGCGGGAGTCGATGAATTCAAGGCTTTTGATACTGCCCAAGCGATGGATAACACCCTGGCGGCCTTGCAAGAATCAGGTGTGAAAACTCCCTGGGCCATTGAAACCTCCTCAACCTGGGATTTGATCCACATTGCCGCCAGTTGGGTTTGGGGTGCTGGAGGTAATTACATGAGCGTAGATGGCCGGCAGGTATTGGTTCATAAACCCCAAGCGCTTGCCGGACTGGGCGATTTTTTTGCGCTATTTCGATATTTATCGCCAGAATCTCGGTTTCTCAGCGCTCAGCAAAGTTATGATCTATTTCGTCAGGGGAAATGTGCCGTGACCGTGGCGGCTGGAGATAGCATCCGTGATTTGCTAAACGATGACTTTAGTGCCCTGGAAGTGATATCGAACCTGGGCACGGCTGCCTTGCCCGGCAGTCCCTGGATTGGCGGTGATAATCTGGTGATTTGGAAGAATACGCGAGCCAGTCAGAGCCACACGAAAGCAGTGCTTGATTTTGTACGTTACCTGACCAGTAAGGATGTGCAAATCAACCTGTATCAATCTGCGGGTATTCTCCCGACACGGGTAGATGCCTTCAACCAACTTTCGCTGGATCCGCCAAGCCTTCGGCAGACCGTGGCACGCGTGTTTAACCGCGGCCAGAGCCATCCATCCTATAAACAGTGGGGACGCTTTGAGACAGAATTACGCCAATCTTTCGCGCATATTCTCGCGGACCTTTTGGGTGATCCGCCAGCCGAGGTGAATGCCACGCTCGAAAAATATCTCTTACCCCTTGGGCGCAGAATCGAACTCATGTTACGATGAGATAGGTTCCAACATCCAATAGATCACGATTTTAGGCAATCCCATAGAATCGTGATCTACTGGATGTTGTTTTGGGGCACAGCATTACAAATAAAAATATTCCGATCGAAGTGGGGTGATCCAAAAAATCACCATAATCCGAGAAAGCCTTTTTTGTTTTTCGTAACCGCTTCAAGAGAGCGTTCGATGGCTTTAAGGGCATCGGGCGCTTCTTTTTTGGCGCGCTGTTGAATAGCTTTGAGGGCCTTTTCTTTTTCTTTGGTCGATACGGCACTATCTTCGATGTGACGCAAAAGAGAAGAAAATGTGGTTTGTGTTCGCGAGATACCCAAAGCAAATTCGCGGTCAACCATTTCGAGATAGGTATTGAAAAGTTTAGGATCCTCGATTTTTTGCAAGCCCCAAAGAACGTAAGAGCGCGTGTAACGTTCTACCAGCTTGAGTTGGGCGAGAAGCACATCCGTAGCCTGACAGGTTCCCAAGGCATCCGTGCATTGTCTGTAAAGCTGGTGGCCTGTGCTGACCTTGAGCAACCCTTCTTTATCGTCTGGCTGGCCCCAGCGGGTTAACACCTCATCCAACAATTGGGCCAACTTGTTTTTGACACTGAGATCGCCAAACTCTGCCAACACTTTGTTAGCGACGATTTGGTTGAGCATGAGCGCTTCTTCATTGGGATCATTCGTGGGAATGTCGGTGCGGGCAATTTGGGCTAATGAAGCCAGCAAACTGGATGATTTTTGATATTTACCTTTATTTTCGATCAAATAAAGCATCAGGTTGAATTTAGCTTCATTGTCGCCAGGGGTTTGCAGGAAGGCAATCACATCTTCTGCCTCAGGGCCGCCGAGACGTTTTACCACATCTTGGTAGGATTTGTCTTTAAAGAATGGAAATAAGTAAGGGATCACCGGGCGGCCAAAATCCTCGAGGGCTTTAAGGCGTTGACCGCGATAAACAGGAGCTTCATCGTAGGCCTCCCGTCCGATAGGGCGATAGGTTACCAGTTCATTGATCAGTTTTTTGACTTGTTGCTCTTGTTCTGCGGATAGTTGGGGGTTTGACATGGTTCCTCCGGTTTTGTGGTTTTTGGATGCGGGTTCTGATTTGAAGATTATATGTAAAAATATGCTTGATCGCAACCATCAGTCTCTCTTTTTGAATCATTTTAGTACCTGTTGACAACTCTTTAATTATGATAATATTTATCTAAATTACCTTGCTCGTTTATTTCTTCATAATACACTCGGTAAGCCTGCTATAATAGATTTGTGTTTTTTATTTTAGCAAGTTGCCTCATCCCCCCACGCTGAAGCCAACAATAATCTACAAGGTATCACGAAGGCCTTGATAACCAGCCCTCGACAGATTTCGATTGCTCGTAAGGATTCGTTTCGGCAATCTTTGGTTTTTATAAAATGTCAAATTGCTCGAAAGCGCCTCTCACGCTCGCACTGGAGGTCAAAAACGATGGATAATCTACAAATTTCATTGTTTGGGCAATTCCATATTCACTACAACGCCCAAACATTTGAAGATCTGAAACCTCGCAAGGTTCAGGAACTTTTTGCTTATTTGTTG
>DOTA01000197.1 GCA_003513015.1 Chloroflexota bacterium | reverse complement strand
TGGTTATGAGGTAATCATCAATCTGGCGCTATCCACCTCGGATAATGCGCTGGAGAACGAAAAAGATCTGGTGGAATCACAAGGCATGATTTACATCCACATCCCAGTGCTTTGGGAAAACCCAACGCTGGAAAATTTGGAAAGCTTCTTGCAGATCATGTCTCAGTATAGAAATCAGCGGATCTTTGTGCATTGCGTAGCCAACATGCGCGTCTCCGTATTCATGGCGCTTTACAGGATTCTCGGCTTAGGGTGGCCACCGGATCAAGCATTTCAAACCATGCATGAAATATGGGAACCCAACCCTATCTGGGCTGGATTTATCGAGCACGCCATAAATCAATAGCCCTGCGGTACGCCGTACCGATTCCTTATTGCAAGAACCTATCTTAAAATTTTAGAATGGTGATACGTGGGAGAACACGCCCCGTATCACTTTTTGTATTCCTTTAAATTGTTGGCTATCAATTTTTAGCCGGTGAAAAACAAACAGTTTAGCTTTATCCGAAGATGGAGGATCGTTTTATGAAACACAAAAGTAAGTTAGCACAATTTTCTCTCATTGCTCTTCTGGTTTTGGCAGCCTTTGGGGTGTTAGCAGTCACCACTGCCTTAGCCGCAGATTCAACCCCGCAGGCTCCCGCAGCCACGATGCCGCCGCCGATCATGGAGTTCCCCGGGATTGCCCGGACGGATACGGTTACAGATACTGAGAATATCATCCCTGACACCACTGGCGCAGCGGGACATACGCATTACCTGCAGGCAGTTAACAAGGCAATTGCGCTCTATACCAAAAACGGCACGCAAATCGATATGGTTGAATTCAACGCATTCTGGACCGATGCCACGACAAACACCGCCTGTGATGGCGCTAATGGATTCCACCACGGTCAACCTTACCTGATGTACGATCATCTGGCCGGGCGTTGGGTGGTAGTCGATGTGGCTTATGATCCCCTGTTGGTGGGCACCGGGCCTTATTACTTGTGTATCGCGGTGTCGAACAGCTTGATGGCTCCCATGGCACCGGCTACATATTTCAATAGCACCTACTGGTATTACTATGCCGTGCGAACCTACGAATTCAACGAAGATTTTTACCCCGACTCGCCTAAAATGGGTTTGTGGCCTGATGGATACTACCTGGCGACTGATCTTTGGCAAATGGATCAGTTTGGAAAATTAGTCGCTCCCCGCGGTGCAAAAGTTTTCGCTTTCAATCGCAGCGACCTGACAAATGGCGTAGCCTCCTTCCGCTCAGTGGATTTTTACCTCACTGAGCAGAAAGACTACGAACATCTGGTTCCAAGCAACCTGCTGGGTGATGCGCCTCCTTCGGGGACGCCCAATTACTTCGCGGCCGTGCAACAAGGCATGCTTCACGTTTGGGAATTCCACACCGATTGGAGTAACCCCAACTACTCTACCTTTGGCGTTACCCGAAATGGTGAACCGAACGAGCCAAACTTCAATATTGCTACGGGCTATAACGATGCCCCAACCGGGCCAGAAATCCGACAACTTGGGGTGAATCAGAAAGTGCAGTCGCTCGGAGACCGCCTGATGAGCCCGGTGCAATACCGCGTATTGGATGGATATGCCTCCTTGTGGGCGAATCACACCGTTTATGTTGATGACAACTCTAACAATCCAACGGCTTTGCGTTGGTACGAATTGGGCTTTTTCATCGATGAAAACAACAACAGCACCATAGATATTCGCCAACAAGGCACCTACAACCCTGACACACACAGTCGTTGGTTGGGCAGCCTGGCAACCGACCGGGTAGGTAATATGGCCCTGGGTTTTAGTATTTCCAGCTCTGCTATGAATCCGGCGATTAAATATGCGGGGCGCTTACGGACTGATCCATTTGATACCTTGCCCCAAGGCGAAGTTTACTTCAGCATGGATGGATCGAACACCTATTATGCCGGCTCTCAAACCGATGGTGATACTGATGCCCTCGATGGGCAATGGGGACGCCAGAGCCAGATGAGCGTTGACCCGATGGATGAGTGTATTTTCTGGTATACCAATATGTATTACGAAACCACCGGGGAAAACTGGAATACCCGTATTGGCTGGTTCAGCTTCCCGGATTGCACTGGCGGGCAAACCACCCTGATCTCGCAGAGTACCGAAGGCTGGCAAGGCAACAAAGACTCAGGGTTGGATCGCAATGATTTCGAAATGTATCAAACTTCGATCTCGGCCGATGGGCGTTATGTGGCCTTCTCATCCGAAGCAACCAACCTGGTTACCGGGGACACCAACGGTCACCGCGACATCTTCTTGCGCGATCGTGATACCGACGCCGATGGAATTTTTGATGAACCGGGCAATGTACGGACCACCCGGGTCTCCATGGGGCTGGCGGGTGCCCAGGCCAACAACGATTCATGGGAAGTATCCATATCGTACAACGGCCGATATATCGCCTATAGCTCGGATGCCGATAACCTGGTGGCCAGTGATGGCAATGGCTTCCGCGATGTATTTCTCTACGACCGCGTCCTCAATCAAACCACCCGCATCTCGGTTGTGGATGTATCTGGCACGAATGGCAATAACGATTCCGAACATCCATCTATCTCGGGCGATGGGCGTTTCGTAGCCTTCACCTCCAAAGCCAGCAATCTGGTAACCGGGGATGGTAATAATCTGCAAGATGTTTTTGTCCGCCAAATGTCAACCGGACGCACCTTCCGCGTTTCGATAGATTCAGGCGGCTTGGAGGCCCTGGGAGGCGGATCCTACAACCCCTCGATGTCTGAAACCGGGCAGTTTGTCGCCTTTACATCAGAAGCCACCAATCTCGATCTGGTTCTGGCCGACACGAACGCCGCCCGCGATGTTTATGTTCATGACCGCACAACCGGAACAACCACCCGGGTTTCTATTGCCACTTCCGGGGCCGAAGGTGATCTTGAATCCTATATGCCCATGATCTCTGGGAACGGCAATTTTGTGGTCTTTGCCTCCCAAGCCACTAACCTGGATGAAATTACCCCCGATACGAATGGCTATGCCGATATCTATGTGCATGACATCTCCCTAGCGGAATCATCACGCGTCTCGATGAATTTCTTTGGGGCCGAAGCTCAAAACGGGGATTCCTTCACTCCATCAATCTCACGGGAAGGTCGTTATATTGCCTTTGCCTCTGAAGCCAGTAACCTGGATGTTTCCACGATGGATTCATGGAACGGCAAACGTAATATCTACCTGCACGATCGCCAACTCGTAATGGACGGCATCTTCGCGATCGGGTCAACCAGCCGCATTTCAACCGACATCAATGGCGGCTGGCCCAACGACGCCTCGCACGCCCCCGCCGTGGCGGCCTATGGTCGGCATGTGTCATTTGTTTCAGAA
>DOTA01000173.1 GCA_003513015.1 Chloroflexota bacterium | reverse complement strand
TTTTCAAAGTGGAGCGCCTGGAGAATTAGTGGAAGGCCATGACAACCATTCGAAACTATACCGAAAAAGACTCCGAGAAAATCGGACGACTGATTGCCGATACCTACGCTGAATTCAACCTGGCGTTTGCCTCCCCCGCAGATCAAGCGTTGATGCTTGGCCCATTTCGCCATGCCTATTCTGAGGATGCACAACATCGTCAGGCCATTGCCCAGATTTTACAATCCCCGGTCTTTCTCGTTGCGGAAATCGATGGCGCAATCGCGGGGGTGCTGCGCGGCAGGCTAGAGCGCCTCGCCAGCCTTTTTGTTTCCAAGGCTTATCACCGTCAGGGTATTGCGCGTAGTTTAGTCGAAGCCTTCGAGGCTGAAATGCGCGCCCAAAATGTTTCTGTGATCCGGGTAGCGGCCACCTTGTACGCGGTTCCATTCTATGCCAAGATGGGTTACCAAAAATCCACTGGGGTGCGCATCGGTTGGAGTTTTGATGGCTATGGGCTGCCTGTGCAGCCCATGAAAAAGAGATTGTAACCGCACTCAGAAGAACTTGCCAAAAAACATTTGATCTTTCCGGCCATGCTGTGAACGGTGGCCTTTTTCCGCGACAACTTGTGATCCGAAGCCCGACCCACAACGGGAGAAACTTTTCATCCTGCTACAGATGGCTACGGTCTTGCTCGTTCCCTTTTTCGTGCTAGAATCGGCGCGCGATGAAAAACTATCGAAAACGAGTTCAAACATCCATTCAGATTGGCTTGCTCCTTATCTGGCTGCTGACCGCGCCTGTGTTCCAAGCCAAAGATCAAGCCCAATCGGAATCTGCAACCCGGAGTGAATTGATCCTGGCGATGAATACCTTGCGCGTATCCTATGGTTTGCCCGCCTTGATCGAAGACCCCATTGTTAATGCTGTCGCGCAGTCTACTGCCGAGATCATGGCCGCTAATAATATGTCATCGCATATTGGCGATGTGCGCGGCCGTATCGCTGCAGCAGGTTATGGCGGCGGTGGCACGGTTTGGGCCACCGAAAATTTTGCCATGGGCCATATGAGTATTGATGAAGTTATGCAGGTTTGGGCCGACCCCAATCACATGCGTCCCGCCGTCAATCCGGCTTATTGCCATGTGGGCGCAGGCGTGGCCCAGGCGGCGAATGGCAGTTACTATTACATTTTGCAGGCGGCCTACACTTCTGAACATGCTTGTGGTGAATATTCGTTTCCACCTGGGATGGACCCCAATGATCCCGGAGGCGGCACCAACCCCGAACCCCCAGTTTCACAGATCATCATCCCGGTGAAAATTGCCACGCCCGATGCTGATGGCCGAATTTATCACATTGTCCAGGCGGGGCAGTCGTTTTGGTCAATTGCCATCGCTTATCAAATTACCATCCACGATCTGGAGGTGTGGAACAACCTCTCTCGGGATGATGGATTGTTTGTTGGTCAGAAGTTATTTATCCCTTCCAATGGCACTGAAGGCTATGCCACCCCCACGCCGGTTGGCATGGTTCTGTTGGCAACCCCGGATGCCGAGGGTAAAGTGGTTCACGAAGTCCAACCCTACCAGGCGTTGATCCTGATTGCGGAGGCTTACCGCGTCAAAGTGGATACGATCTTGGCCCTAAATGGGCTGCAAGCCGAGTGGCCGTTGCAAATTGGTCAGAAATTGCTGATTGATCCCGGAAATGTGACACCCAGCCCCACCCCGCGTCCGCTCTCGGCCCTTGAAAAGCTCACCCCAGCCAGCGACGGTAACTACTACCACACCGTCGCGAGCGGTGAATATCTGGCCTGGATCGCTGACCTATACGATGTCAGCCTGGCTGAATTGATGGCCTGGAACGGTCTCACTTCGGATTCTATTATTCGACCTGGACAGCAGTTGCTTTTGCGCGTCACGCCGCCAGCCACGCTTACACCGACTCCAGCCCAACCTAGTGTCACCCCTACGATCACACTGACCCTACTAGCTCCCAGCCCCACCCAGGAGATGGTCTCCACACCCCCAAGTGTTACTGCTGCTGTTGAAACAGAGTCCTCATCCGGTTTACCTGGCATGGGTGTTCTGCTGGTGGTTGTGGTGATTATTGGGATATTCGTATTTGTATTCGGGGCGTGGCGGAGATCATAAACTTGTTCAGAAAGAACTGGAATTTTCCGCCGCGCTCCTGGCCCAAATTACTCAAGCTGCCCGCAGCCTTTTGAAAATTTGAGCACCCCCTAGATCTCTGGCTAAAATTATCAAACTCACGCAGATAGGTTGAGCACCTTCGCATCTTCTCCGGCGACTCCGCCAGGGATGTAGGGGGTACGCACGTGTTGGTGCAGTTCTAATTTGTGCTCGCCAGCGGGAAGCCCGCCGGGTTGCTGGATGGTGAGGATCCCTACATCGCCAAATTCCCATTTGGTANNGATTTTCTCGCCCTGGCCGATATTTTTGAATTCTTCTGCAACGATCATACAGTTATCATACATGGGGTTTCGTTCCTTCGCATATCTTGGGGGGCCTGCTGTCAGGCTTCGTTGAGCAAGTTCTTGAGCATCATTTGATGGCGGCGCACCTGTGCGGTGCTATCAACCGGGAGGGCATCGTGCAGCCAGCGATTGCCCTCGTATTCGCTGGAAATGTAGCCCGTGTAACCGCCTTCGACTAACACCGGGATGATCTCTTCGTAGGGGATGCTAAATTCGGTATTGTCCGGCAGCATTTCCCAGAATTTGCCGTGGATGTGGAAGAT
>DOTA01000110.1 GCA_003513015.1 Chloroflexota bacterium | reverse complement strand
TAAAAGGCGAGAGAATCCGCTCACATTGGTGGGATCAACTTGTGGGCGCAAGCGTGCTTTTCCGGCTGCGATGACGCGATTCATCCCCCGGTTTAAATTCCCAAATAGGCTGCTAATCCAATCCCAAAAGGCGGAGATGATTTTCCATCCGGGGAATTTGCGTAAGGCGGCCATAACTTCTTCATGCTGGCGCAGATATTGCACAATCGAGTAACCCACCACCAGGATGAAGATTGCCCAAAAAATCACAGATTTCAGCAGTTCCAACCAGGGTATAGGCGCGGTTGGGGTTACCAACTCGGGCGGCGGGGCCATCAGGGTTGGGCGGGGCGCTTGGGGCAGGTCCGCAGGCACATCCCGGTTGAACAGCAAAAACGGCAGGCTGATGATAAAACCAAGGACGGCCATGATGATGCCCACAAGCAGCATAAAAAACGAGATCAGGAGATCGAGCAGGTATCCCATCACGGAGAGAAAACCCAGGGAATAGCTGGTGGGCAAGATACTGGCGATCAGGATTAGCAACAACAAAAAGGCCAGGCTGTAAATCGCCCAGCGAGAGGCCATGGCGCGGCTGACAGGGACGCGCTGCAAAAACCAGCGCGTATTGAGTGTGATGTAGTTGCCCTGGCTGAGCAGGGCTAAGGCGAACATAAAATAGAGCAGCGTGCCTGCCCCACCGGCCGCCAGAGGCGATAGGTTGTGATGCACGATGCCCAAATTGCTTTCAAACAAAGCACGCAAATCGACCCGGGCCATCGCTGTAAAAAACATAAGTACAGCCCCAAAACCGAAAACAATCGCCATCAGGCGTTGACGGGGCGGGGTAGCATCGCGCTCCGCAGTGATGACCTCCCGCGCAATCAGGGCCGCATTCAGGCCCATCGCATCCAGCAATTCCACCAATGCTCCGGTAAAAAACCAGATGATCAGCGCAAATATCACCGCCGCCAGATATTCGGCATTGAAAAAAGATTGCGGAAAGGCTCGCTGCCAGCGCGGAATTTCGGCCACCAGCACCTCGAATCCGGCGGAGAGCAGCACCATCAATTTGATAACGAGCAGGTTGATGATCCACTGCGTGCTGAGGGCCACCACCCACTCGCGGCTGAGGGTAGACATTTTTTTGATGGCGCGTAAGGTGTAAAAGCGTTCGATGGCAATCAAAAAACCAATTACCGCCAGATAATCAGCCTGCCAGGTTGAAGAGATTTGACGGCCCGCCTGCGAAATAGACAGCCCGGCAGCCGCCATCATCAGGCCAATCAAAAAGGCGCTGATCAAACGATGTCGCTGTTCGTTGAAGTGCGAGGCTTCGAGGTAGGCTTGTTTCATCGGGCGATCCCGCGCCCGCGGCCCCAGGCTTCCAGCGCTTGTTCGTTGGAAAGGTGTACCACGGGAATGCCAAAAAATCCGGCGCGGGCTTGCGCATCGACCACGCCCACAGAACGGCCTGACAGGATGATAACGGCATTTTGCCCGGCGCGGCGGGCCTGATGCAATTCATCCAATAAGACATCATCCACGCTGCCTGTGATGACGATCAGAGTGGTGCCCCAGGGCAGGTGGACGCGCTGATTTTGGATTTGGCGCGCCAGGCTGAGGGAATCGCCATCGACCATGTGGAGGCGCGCCAGGGTTTCGAGGATACGCATTAGATGGCCTTTGCCGCGCCGGGGAGGCAAAAATTGCGCTCTGCTTTGGAACGCCAACGGATCCTCGCCGTTGGTATACAACCCAACGGTCTGACCCTTACCAGCAACCCAATTTGCCACCGAAGCCGCAATCACAATGCCCAGCTCAGTCGCATCGATGCGGCTGCGGTAGTAGTAATTTTGGGCGTCCAAATCTAAAAACAGCACGGTTTCGAGGGCAATCGAGGGTTCGAACAGTTTGACTTGCATCCTGCCGGTGGAAGCGGTGGATTTCCAATCCACGCGCCGCAGCGAATCGCCGGCCACGTAATCGCGCTTGCCTTTCACGCGGGTGGGGTCTTCAAAAATAGGCTGCATGTGCCGCAAAGTTCCCAACGGCGAGCGGGAGGGAAATTTCAAACTGGCGAGCGGTACAATTTTAGGGTAAACCGTCAGGTATTCCGCGGGGCCTTCGATTTGCAAATCCTTGCCGCCCAGCCCCATCAAATCGCCGCTGGTGACCACCAAGGGGCCAATCGGGTAATAGCCGCGCTTGCGGCCTTCAAGAATATATTCAAATTTCTCCTGCCCATGCGGGTTCAGCGAAAGCACCCGGTTGAAGGTTTCAGATCCGCTCAACTGCACCGGCAGCGAATCCCGCAATTGCAGCCAGGGAACCGGCAACCAGTTGGAATTTTGGATTTCCAGTTCAACCTTGATTTTCTCCCCTAAAAAAGCCCGGTTATAAAATTTTCGCTGGTATGTGATGCCGGCAATCGCCCGGCGGCTCCACCAATTTCCTAGCAGAAACACCCCCACGATCAAATATACTAACGTAAAAGCAAAATCATCGCGCAAAAACGCGGCCACAAAAATCAGAAAAATCAGAAGAGGGAGATAATCGCCACTCATATTCGTGGGCAAGGGTCAGTGGCAGCGAAATTCTAATCGTCAACGCGGCCGAGATCGAGCGGCGTTTTTTGGAGAATCTCTTCGAGAATACTACCCGCAGTTCGGCCGCGCAATTCGGCTTCGGGGTTGATGATCAACCGATGGGTGAGGGTCACCGGCACCAAAAATTTGATGTCGTCGGGGCGCACATGATCGCGGCCGCGCACCGCCGCCAGGGCTTGGGCGGCTTTGAAGAGCGCCAGCGAACCACGCGGGCTGACTCCCAGGGCCAGATCGGCGTGTTCACGGGTGGCAGCCACCAGCGCCACGATATATTCTTGCAGGGTGTCATCCACGTGTACCTCCCAAACCGCTTTTTGCAAATCGAGCAGGGCTGAGCCATTGACCACTTTTTCGAGATGCGTGATGGGATGTTCGCGCCATAAGTTGATCAAAATCTGTTTTTCATCCGCGGCATTGGGATATCCCAAGGAGAGACGCATCAGGAAACGATCTAATTGAGCCTCCGGCAAAGGGAAGGTGCCCTCATATTCCACCGGATTTTGGGTGGCCAGCACCAAAAAGGGACGCGGCAACCCGCGGGTCTCGCCATCCACGGTGACTTGCTGCTCTTGCATGGCCTCCAGCAAAGCGGATTGGGTGCGCGGCGTGGCGCGGTTGATTTCATCNNTGGCGAAATTCAAACTCCCCTGTTTTTTGGTTAAAGATTGAAACCCCGGTAACATCATTGGGCATCAAATCGGGTGTGCATTGCAAACGTTTGAAACTGCTACCCAGGCTAAGCGCCACCGAACGGGCCAGCATGGTTTTCCCCGAGCCGGGAACATCTTCCAGGAGCACGTGCCCCTCACAAAGCAAGGCCACCATCACCAATTCAATCGCGTCGCGTTTGCCAATAATCACTTTCTCAACATTGGCGATCATTTGATTAACAAAGCTTTGTACCTGCTCCATATTTTCTCTTCTCCGTTACTCTTGAATAGCTTCCAACAAATCCCCCA
>DOTA01000170.1 GCA_003513015.1 Chloroflexota bacterium | reverse complement strand
GGCAAAGCCGCCTACCAGCGCCGCACTCAAATCCACGCGGCCATGCAGGAGATCGAGCGATGAAACTCGGCTACGCTCAAAAGAAATTCTCCGCGTTTTACCCAAAAAACCCGTGACCTCCGTGTCTCCGTGAAAAATAATTCCCCAAAACTCATTACCAATCCGAAGGAGCATCAAACCATGTCGAAACTCGCAATTTTGGGTGGCGAACCCACCCGCAAAGAACCCTACCCCGCCTGGCCGGTACATGATGAGCGTGATATCGAAGCCGCCACCCGTGTGATTAAATCCGGCAATTGGGGCGGATACCCCTACCCCGGGCCGGAAACGCGCCGCTTTTTGAAGATGTTTGCCGAATTGCAGGGCGGCGGCTACCCGGTGGCGGTAGCCAATGGCACCGTGACGATGGAAGTGGCTTTACGCGCCGCCAATATCGGCTGGGGCGATGAAGTCATCGTGCCTGCTGCCACCTTCCAAGCGACTGCCGCGGCGCCGATGGCGGCGGGTGCCATCCCTGTAATTGTGGATATTGACCCCGAAACCTATACGATTGATCCGAAAGCGATCCGAGCGGCGATCACCGTGAAAACGCGGGCGATCATCCCGGTGCACCTGGCAGCCCAGGTTGCCGATATGGATGCCATCATGGAAATCGCTGAGGAACACAATCTGATCGTGATCGAGGATTGCGCCCACGCCCACGGGGCCAAATGGCGCGGCCGCGGCGTCGGCACAATTGGGCATTTTGGCTCTTTCAGCTTGCAATCCTCCAAAATCCTAACTTCTGGCGAGGGCGGCGTGTTACTCTGTCGCACTCCGGAACTGGCCGCCCGGGCCGCGGGGATCATCAACTGCGGACGTTCGCACGACCCTAAAACGATGCAGGAAACCGGCGACAATTACGTTTTTGGGGCTAATTACCGCATGAGCGAAATGGCCTGCGCCCTGGCCGCCGTGGGCATCGAACGCTTTCCTGAGCAGGCCAAACAGCGCGAAGAGATGATTAACTATATGGAGGAAAGCCTCAGCGAGGTGCCCGGCGTGCGCCTGCTGAAACGCGATCCCCGCCACACCACACGCTCTTTTTACCAGTTTCTCTTTGCCATCGAACCGCAGGTTTTTGGGGCAGAACACGAAGAAGTTTGTGCCGCGTTGGATGCAGAGGGCATCCCTTGCGATACGGGGTATCCCGCAATGCACCATTACAAACTCTTTCAACCCCAACTCTCCAAGCTGGCTGTCCCCAGTGCCTTTCCAGAATATTTTAATTTTGCCGAAATGGCTTTGCCCGTTGCCACCCAGGCCTGCGAGCACGAAGCCATCTCGGTAGAAGAATCTGTTTTCCGAGCGGGACCGCAAGGTATCGATGATTTTGTGGCGGCGCTGCGGAAAGTTCAGGAGAACGCCGCGGAACTCAAAGCCGCGGCAGAACAGTGGCGCGCAGATCAAGGGTAAACCGAATTCAGTAGATCACAATTTCGATGTGATCCAGCAACCTGAACAACATTGACACTCCCCAGTACATCACCACCAAGGTAGGTATGCACCGCACACAAATGCAGGTGAAGGTGCGGTTTAGGCGCACCCTTCAACGAGTTCAGTGTGCTTTAAAGCAGAATCGTGATGTACTGAAATTCTCTTCTCTATCAAGCACCTCGGTTGCAATACCGGGGTGTTTCGCGTTTTCGAANNCACGTCAACGGACAAACCTACCACCTCGAAATTGATCCCGAAACCCCATTGCTCTATGTGCTGCGCAATGATCTGGGTTTGAAAGGTGTCAAATATGGCTGCGGATCGGAGCAGTGCGGCACCTGTAAAGCCCTCGTCGATGGACAGGCTGTGCCCACCTGTAAATTGCCCGTCAAAAACGTGATCGGCGCACAGATCGTCACCGTGGAGGGGTTGGGTACCCCTGAAAATTTACACCCCCTGCAAGCGGCCTTCATCGAAGAGCAGGCCATCCAATGCGGCTATTGCACCTCGGGGATGATCACTGCCGCCCAGGGATTGCTCAACCGCACCCGCTACCCCAGCGATGACGAAATCCGGGAGGGGATGGCCGAGAACCTGTGCCGCTGTGGCGTGCATGACCGGGTGCGGCGCGCCATCAAACTGCGGATCGGCCGCCCCGAAGCGGACCCGCTTTACACGGTGGTTCCCGGGGAGGCGTACCCCCTCGAAAACGGCGACCACCCCCAAACTCCCGCATGGTCGTCCTCCCTGATGAAAAATCCCGAACTCGACGCCTGGATCCGCATCAACACCGATAAAACCGTCACCGTACTCACCGGCAAAGTCGAGTTTGGGCAGGGCATCAAAACCGCCCTGGCGCAGATCGCCGCCGAGGAGTTGGATGTATCTCTGAGTCGCATCCGGGTGGCGAAAGTCGATACCCTCGAATCGCCCGACGAGGGCCTCACCGTGGGGAGTCTGTCGTTGGAAAGTTCCGGGGTTGCCATCCGCCTGGCCGCCGCCGAGGCCCGCCAGATTTTGCTCTCTATTGCTTACGAAGAACTGGAAGCCCCCATTGAGCGCCTGAGCGTGAACGATGGCACCATCACCGACCCCGCCACCGGGCGCAGCACCACCTATTGGGCGCTGTCCGGCGGGCAGCGCTTCGGGCGCGAGGTCAGCGGCAGTGCACAGCCCAAATTGCCCGAAAATCACACAATCGTCGGCACGCCCGTCAAGCGCCTCGACCTGCCCGAAAAAGTTACCGGCCAGCCCATGTACGTCCACGATCTGGATTTGCCAGAGCTGCTGCAAGCCCGCATCGCCCGCCCGCCNNTGGACGTGGTGCGCGATGGTAGTTTTTTGGCCGTGGTCGCCCGGCGTGAAGATCAGGCCGTGAACGCCCTCGAGGCCCTGCAAGTCAGCGCCGTTTGGGAGGGGCAGGCCAATTTGCCGCCGGCCCGCGAGCTTTACCAACACCTGCGCACCGCCCCCGCCGAATCCTTCCTGGTGGTGGTGGGCACCTCTACCGATGACCCCATCCCGCGTATCGCCGCGCCCCCCAACGCCGCCCGCACCCTCACCGCCACCTACTACCGCCCCTACCAGATGCACGCTTCCCTTGGCCCTTCGGCAGCGGCGGCGCAGTTCAGCGAGGGCAAGCTGACCATCTGGCTGCACAGCCAGGGCGTTTACCCCATCCGCACGGCGCTGGCGCCCATTTTAGGGATGCTGGAAGAAGATATCCGTGTGATTCAAACGGAGGGATCGGGCTGTTACGGACATAACGGGGCGGATGATGCCGCCCTGGATGCCGCGCTGCTGGCGCTGAAATTTGAGGGTGTTCCCGTTTCCGTCAAGTGGATGCGCCCCGATGAGTTCACCTGGGAACCCTACGGCCCCGCGATGATCATGGAATTACAGGCCAGCCTCAGCCCGGAGGGCGCGGTGCTCGATTGGAATCACGAGGTTTGGAGTTACCCGCACCTGGGNNTCTTCGCCATCGAATCTTTCATGGATGAGTTAGCCCACGCCGCGGGGATTGACCCCGTGGAATTTCGCCTGCGGAATTTAAAAGACCCGCGCGCCAAAGCCGTGATCCGGGCTGCGGCGGAGAAAGCCGGCTGGCGCTCTGGGGTTCAGCAACCAGCCCCAAATCCGGGGGTGAAGCGCGGCCGTGGAATCGGGTTTGCGCGCTACAAAAACCGCCAATGCTACGCCGCGGTCATCATCGATTTGCTGGTGGATCCCCAAAGCGGCGAAATCCACCTGGAGCGCGCCATCATCGCCGCGGATTCCGGGCAAATTGTCAACCCCGATGGGTTAAGCAACCAACTCGAAGGGGGATTTGTGCAGTCGGCGAGTTGGACGCTGAAGGAACAGGTCAATTTCGATGAGAATGGCATCATCGCCTCGGATTGGGACAGCTACCCGATTTTGCGTTTCCCCGAGGTGCCCAAAATTGAAACGGTGCTGATCAACCGTCCCGAGCTGCCTTTCTTGGGCAGTGGCGAGGCCGCCCAAGGGCCGACACCCGCGGCCATTGCCAATGCGGTTTACAATGCCATGGGCGTGCGCCTACGGGAAATTCCGTTTACCCCAGAGCGGGTTTTAGCGGCGATCAAATCTGAAAAATAAGGGTCAATCCGCACTTACAAAACGGATATTGTTTTTCCCACTAAATTTTACCGAATACATCAGTTCATCCACCTGGCGGAGAGCCTCATCCAGGCTGTCAGGCATCACCTCAAAGGTGATTACGCCGATACTCACGGTGACATTCCAGTTATTGTGCTGCATCATTTCAAGCAATGATACCTGCGCCTTTGTGACCGCGGCCTTCGCAGCGTTTGCATCCGTTTCCGGCAACAACACGACAAATTCATCCCCTCCCATGCGGGCGATGATATCAGTTTGGCGAAAATTAGTTCGCAATGTTTGAGCAAAAACCTTTAACAAAGCATCGCCAGCGCTGTGTCCAAAACGATCATTGACTTGCTTAAAATTGTCAAGATCGAGGTAGGCGATCGTGATCGGGTGGTTGTACCTCTTTGCCCGGTACAATTCTAGGAAAGCCAATTCATAAAAATAGCGAGAATTGGTGATGCCTGTAAGAAAATCTGTGCGCGACAAAATTCGTTCTTGTTCGATGGCCAGATTGAGATTAGTCAAAAGGAAGGCTACGATTACAAAGAAACCTAACCGTACCAAGGCATTCCACAACCCAATCACCGAATGGGAATAAACAGCCCCCGCTAAATTATCCGAAATAAACCAAGAAACCGTGCTAAGAACGGAGATTAACAAGGCGCTCTTGCGGCCGACAAACCAGGCACTTATAGAAACCGGCAACAGGTAAAAAAGGGAAAACGCGAGTTCAAAGCCGCTGAGGTAATCGATAATGCCCAGCAGAACAACCAAAACCACGGAATAAAATGTCAGAAACTTTTTGTCGAGGCTTCCGAGATACTGAACAATTTTTTGTGTCATTATTTTGCTGAGATCAGGCTATGGGCTATTTGTGGATTCTAATGTCAACTTTTCGAACAATTTGATCACATTTTAACCCAGAAATGATTGGGAGGTAGTGGAAATGGTAATCATCCGAATCGCTCACGCTCCGCGGGAAAGTTGCAAAGTTTTGTGGCAAATTCAAATCATCATACCAATTTGGTATTGCTGATTTGTAGATGATGATAGAAATAACCTGTCACCCTGAGCCGCCAGCGAAGGGTTTAGCATAGCGTCAGATACACATGAAAAGCCAGTTTGCGCGGTGCTAGATGTTTCGGCCTTCGGCCTCAACATGACATTACCACTTACTCTGTAGCCATCATCTGCTTATCTTTTGTAAGTTTGCAAGATCAAACGGTGGCATTTTGCAGGATTTGTGGAATGATTTGTGCGATAGAGTCGCGCACGCTACGGAAAGCAGCTAGAATCTCATCAGCGCTGCCAGTAGCATCCGCGGGATCGGGGAAACTATGATGGACGCGGCGACCCTCTCCAAGCCAGAGCGGACAATTCTCAGCCGCGAAATCACAAACGGTCACTACCAAATCAAAATCCCAGTCGCGAAATTGATCTGCAAGTTTCGATTCTCCCTGGTGGTTGATTCCAATTTCGGCCAGCACTTGGAGCGCAATTGGGTGCACATAACCGGCTGGCTGCGTACCCGCGCTGACGGCCAGCCATTGATCCCCCAAACGGTCGTTGATGATGGCCTCAGCCATTTGCGAGCGACAGGAGTTACCCGTGCAAAGGAATAATACTTTTTTTATGGTTTTTACCATTTTGGTTTAGGTTAAACATCCGTGGTGATGTTGATTTCTTTCATTTCGCCGGTGACTACATAAATGGTGCGCTCGCAGATGTTGGTAACCCGGTCGGCGGCGCGCTCCAGGTTATGGGCCACCCAGAGCAGATAGTTGGCTCGGTCGATGGTGGAAGGATCAGCGATCATGTAAGTGAGCAACTCTCGAAATACCTGATTATAAAGGCCATCGACCAGATCGTCTCGTTCCGGAATTTCTTGAGCAATTTCAACATTGCCTGAAACAAAGGCACTCAGGGCCGCGTGCAACATTTCGGTGGTGATTTGAGCCATATAAGGGATATCGACCAACGGTTTGATGGGGGGCTCTTCGCCCATTTTTAGGCAAATATTGGCAATGCCTTTGGCATAATCACCGATGCGTTCCAATTCACTGACAACCTCCAGGGTGGAAGCCAAAATACGCAAGTCACGCGCCATGGGTTGCTGGGTGGCAATCAATACCATGACTTCTGTTTCCATCTCGAAGCGTTTGGTATTGATGCGGATATCGGCATTATAGATGTTTTGGGCCAGCACCAAATCTCTCCGTTTGAGGGCCTCCACGGATTTAAGCAGCGCCTGTTCGACCATGCTGCCAAGCACCAGAACATCATCTAAAAGTTGGTGAAGTTTGCGATCCAGGGTTTCGCGAGGGTTGGTACTCATAGCTGCATCCTATCCAAAACGCCCGGTGATGTAATCTTCGGTGCTTTTCTTTTCGGGGTTCGTGAAAATTTTGTTGGTGGGGCCGTATTCATCGAGCACACCCGTGCGGCCTTCTCCCAGGTTGAAGAAGGCCGTAAAATGCGAAACACGGGCGGCCTGTTGCATGTTGTGGGTGACGATGACG